>JAABTB010000111.1 GCA_011390085.1 Desulfobacula sp. | reverse complement strand
GCCGGCAGGGGACCCCTTGCCGGCCCTGTCGTGTCTGCCGCCGTGATTCTGCCCCAAAATTTTTTTTGTGAAGGAATCAATGATTCCAAAAAACTGTCTGAAAAAAAACGGGACGCCCTTTTCCCCCGTATCATGGAAAAGGCCATTGCCGTTTCCACCGGCATCGCCTCCCACCATGAAATAGATAATATCAATATTTTGAGAGCCTCCCTTCTTTCCATGAAACGGGCGGTTGAAAATCTCTCATCCCTTCCCGGCTCCCTCGTTCCGGACCTACTTCTGATTGACGGAAAATTCACCCTGGATATGGATATCCACCAGTCAGCCATCGTCAAAGGGGATTCAAAAAGTATTTCCATTGCTGCCGCCTCCATTATTGCAAAGGTGACACGGGATACCCTAATGAAAGACCTGCACGAGATCTACCCGGCCTATGATTTTGTCCGCCATAAGGGATATCCCACCAAGGCCCATAAGCAAGCCATTTTAAAACACGGCCCCTGCCCTGTTCACCGGCTGACATTTCGAGGCGTCAAAGAGGTCCTCCATGCCCGATGACCGAAAATTCCTGGGCCGGGAAGGGGAATCCGCAGCCATAGGATTCCTTCAAGCTCACGGGTTTAAAATCCTGGAAACCAATTTCCGGACCAGGGCGGCAGAAATCGATATTATTGCAAAGGATCATGAAATTCTCTGCTTTATCGAGGTCAAAACCCGCCGCAGCATCAAAAAAGGTTTGCCGAAAGAATCCGTCACCCCTTCAAAACAACATAAAATTATCCTGGGTGCCTCCTTTTACCTGAAAAAACACAGGCTGCTTGAATCAAGGGTTCGTTTTGATGTCGTCGAGGTCTTTGAAAAAGAGGGCCGATTTGAATTCAACCTCATCAAAAACGCATTCCAGGCCGGATAAGATGGAAGAACGGATTTCATACGGAACCTTGTATGTGGTGGCAACCCCCATCGGCAATCTGGAGGATATAACATTCAGGGCCGTGGCTGTTTTAAAGCAGGTGGATCTGATTGCAGCCGAAGATACCCGGCATTCGAAAAGACTCCTGGATCACTACGGAATTGATACAAGACTCATCTCCTGTCATGAACACAATGAAACCTTCAAAACCCCTCAATTGATCTCACATTTGAAAAGCGGTCTGAACCTTGCCCTGATCTCCGATGCGGGAACTCCGACCCTGTCCGACCCGGGATATCATCTCATTAAAACCGCAGCCAAAGAAAACATCCCCATCATCCCAATCCCCGGATGCAGTGCGGCCATGGCAGGCTTAAGCGTGTCCGGACTACCGACAGATGCTTTATATTTTTCAGGATTCCCGCCTAAAAAAAGCGGCAAACTGAAACAGACAATCCAATCCCTGAAAGATCAGAAAGCCACCCTTATTTTTTATGAATCCCCCCGCCGCATAAAAACGCTTGTGGAAACCCTGATTCAAATTCTGGGAAATCGGCAGGGATGCCTGGCCAGGGAAATCACCAAACTTCATGAGGAATACGTCCGGGGGAGCTTGTCCCGGATACTTCAGCAGCTTGAAGAAAAAGAAACCATCAAGGGGGAATGCTCCCTCTTTGTCCAAGGTTGCATAGAAGAAAGAAAGCCTGAAACAGATGACCTCAAAAGAATCATTCTGGAACGGTTATCGGATTCGGATCTGCGCCCATCGGATCTGGCAAAACAGATCGCCGGAGAATACCACCTGCCCAAAAAAATGATATATGAGATGATCCTCCGATTGAAACAATAATCACATCCAATTTAACAAGTCCTGGAAAAAAGAACAGCAATTCTAAATTTACATTGCTGAAAAAAGAATGAGCTTATTCTCATTTTTGTCTTTTTATGATAAAAAGAATTTCCTTTATTATTAGGATTGCGTTAGGACCAAGATCAAATGTTGAAAAATGACCTATTATGGTCTAAGAAGAGCAGCAAATATTTATAGATTGTAAGGATTGTGTCAGATTCGTATTATCATCTGATGATGCGGTCTATTATCCGAGGCCGGTGAACCCAAAAACGCCGAACTCACTCATCGACAAAGAGGAAAATAATGACTCTTGAACTTTGCTATATAATTGTCGGCATGCTCATATTATTTGCCGTTTTCGACCTCATGGTAGGTGTCTCAAACGATGCGGTTAATTTTTTAAACTCCGCCATCGGTTCCAAGGCTGCACCTTTTTTTGTCATCATGATCATCGCAAGCCTGGGCATCCTGGCCGGCGTCACCTTTTCCGGCGGTATGATGGAAGTGGCTAGAAAAGGAATTTTTCACCCCCAATTCTTTACCATGCCCGAACTTCTCACTATCTTCCTTGCGGTCATGATCGCAGACATTCTGTTGCTGGATCTGTTCAACACCTATGGGCTTCCGACTTCCACCACCGTATCCATTGTCTTTGAACTTCTGGGGGCATCGGTGGCCCTGGCTGCCATCAAAATAATGACACAGACCACGGGTACGGCATTATGGGATTATATCAATACCGCCAAAGCCATGGCCATTATCGGCGGCATCCTGTTGTCCATCATGGTGGCCTTTTTTTCCGGAGCCGTTATACAGTTTTTAACCCGTCTGATTTTCACCTTCGACTATCAAAAAAAACTTGTCCGGTATGGGGGGCTCTGGGGCGGTATGGCCATGACGGCCATCACCTATTTTGCAATTGTCCAGGGCGTTGGCGGGGCAAGCTTTATGACCGAACAGACTGCTGCCTGGATCAAAACCCATTCCGGCATGATCATGGCCGGGATTTTTGTCCTTTCCGGATCCATCTTCCAGGTTCTGCTGAGTTTTTTTAAAGTTAATATTTTAAAACCCATAGTTCTCATCGGAACCTTTGCCCTGGCCATGGCTTTTGCCGCTAATGACCTGGTCAATTTTATCGGTGTTCCCCTGGCAGGCCTGACCGCTTTTCAAAACGCCCTTTCGTCAGGCGATCCCTTAAATATTACCATGGCGGCCCTGGGCAAAAAAGTGAATACGCCGACCTATATGCTGCTCATTGCCGGATCCATTATGGTATTGACCCTCTGGATCTCCAAAAAGGCAAAAACGGTAACGGAAACAGAGATCCGCCTGGGCCGGCAGGATGAAGGAACTGAAAAATATGAATCCATCTGGCTGTCCCGAAAAATTGTCAACCTGTTTGACTTTTTGTTCAGTACCGTTAAAAATTTAACTCCTGAACTGTTACGGGATGCTGTTGAAAAACGGTTATGCCTTGCCGATGGAGACAATAACACATGCCTTATCGAAAAACCCTCCTTTGATCTGGTCAGGGCATCGGTAAACCTAATGGTGGCCAGTGCTGTTGTTTCAATGGGGACCTCCCTTAAACTTCCCCTGTCCACAACCTATGTCACCTTTATGGTGGCCATGGGAACCAGTTTTTCAGATCAGGCCTGGGGCAGGGAAAGTGCCGTATTCAGGGTTACCGGGGTCCTGGCCGTGATCGGCGGCTGGTTCTTAACCGCGTTCATTGCCTTTGCAGCATCCTTTATCTTTGCCGGTATCCTGTTTTATTTCAAATTACCGGGATTTATCGTCTCCCTTGTTTTTGCCGTCTATGTCATCTGGAAAAACCACAATAAGCATAAGGCCCAGGAAAAAATCAAGGATGAGATGACCATCTACAATCTGGATAAAATTGAAAACCTTCAGGAAGCGGTCTCCCAGACCTTTGACCATCTTGCCTTTCTTCTAAAGAGCATACGCGAATCCCTTGATATCTCCTTCGATTCCCTTTTCAAAAGCGACCTTGTCACCTTAAGGCAGGAGAGAATGCGGGTTAAATATTTTCAGAACAGCGTCAATATCATCATGGCCAATATTTTTAAGGTATTGCGGCTGCTTTCCAAAGAAGATCATCATGTTTCCTATAATTATTACCAGATTATCCGGCGGCTTCAGAAGCTGTCCGACGGCCACAGGGATACGGTCATCCGGTCCAGCATGCATGTGAGCAACCGTCATACGGGGCTCCTGGAAGCCCAGATCATTGAATTAAAGGAAATCAAAAAAGTCTTCTTAAATATTATTTTCCTTGTTGAAACCGCATTCAGGGATAAACGAATCATTGACTGCCAGGACGCGGTTGAACAATTCCATTATCTGAAAGAACTGGTGGATGATTATAATGAAAACCAGATCAAAAGGATCAGGGACGATTCTTCCAAAACCCGGCTGAGCATCCTGTTTTATGCCATCAGCGGAAACAGCGTCATGATGGCCAAACAGAATATCAAACTTCTGGATATATTTAATGAATCCTTCAAATTGAACCAGAAATGCGAATCCGTTGAATAAGCAAAGGGGCTGCCTGCCTGATCGGCGGACAGCCCCTTTTATTGTATTCCAAAAATATCGTCAGCTTACCGATATCAACTTACATCTTGCTTCCCTGGGCATGGCTCTGGAGTTTCACTTCAACTTTTTCCGTCAGAGATGCATAGTATTTCCTCAAGATTACCAGAACTTCTTCGCGGCCGAAATGATCCACAACATCTTCACCATTGGAAAGTGCATGACGCAGCTTGGTTCCGGAAAGGACGACCCTGTCTTCTTTGGCATGCGGGCAGGTTTTCAGGGAGGCCATGCCGTCGCATTTAAAGCAGTAGAAGGTCCAGTCGATTTTCAGCGGCTCGCACAACAGGGCTTTGCCCGGTTCTTTCGGGGTCGGAATCGTGTCAAAGATTTCCTGGGCTTCGAACAGGGTGTAAAAGTCACCAACGCCGGCATGGTCGCGGCCGATGATCATCTTGTTAACGCCGTAGTTCTGGCGGAAGGTGGCATGAAGAAGGGCTTCTCTCGGACCTGCATATCTCATGTCAAGGGGATATCCTGCATTGAGGATATTCTCGGGGACAAAATAACCTTTGATCAGGGCATCAATACATTCGATACGGACATCGGCCGGAATGTCTCCGGGTTTCAGGTTACCGATGAGAGAGTGGATCAAAACACCGTCGCAAACATCGATGGCGATCTTGGCCAGAATCTCATGGGATCTGTGCATGGGGTTTCTGAGCTGAAGCGCTGCAACATTGGCCCAGCCTCTTTGATCAAAGATGGCGCGGGTTTCGGCCGGGGTCAGGTAAACGCCTTTGAACTTTGTGGGGAATTCACCTTCTGAAAGGACTTTTACAGGACCGGCAAAGCAGAATTCTTTTCTGGCCATAACCATCTGAACGCCCGGATGGTCTTTCATGGCTTTTTCAAAGAACACATCATCTTTGGATTCCTCGCCATGGCCCTTATAGACTTTTCCACATTCCCATTTTTTCTCGTCTTCGGTCAATGTGAATTTTTCTGTGATTTTCATGGTGGCAAAAATTTCACCCTTTCTTTCCAGGGCAATCTCATCACCCACCTTGATGGCATCTGCTTCGGCCTTGGAGGCATCCAGCATCACCGGAACAGGCCAGAAGGTACCGTCTGCCAGAAGAAAATCCGAACAAACGCCTTTCCAGTCGGCCTTTGTCATGAAACCGTTAAGCGGGCTGAACCCACCGATACCGAGCATGATCAAGTCGCCTTTAACCTGGGAAGAAATCTCGATTTTCTTTAAACCGGCTGCTTTTTTCAGTTCTGCTTCGCGAGCTGCGCCTTCGAGTTTGCAAATGACGAGGCCTTTTCCACCATGAGGTGCTACTAATTTAGACATATTCACTATTCTCCTTGTTTATGTTTCACCTTTAATAAATGTTTTTCCAACATTTATCACGCATTTTAACCAATAAAATCTTGTAAGGTTTAATGATGATTGAGAAATTTGTCAAGATTTTTATTAATTTATCTGTAAAATCCCGGCAATTTCATCCATGGACACCACATTCACATCCGCCTTTAAGCCTGGGTTTTTAAACCCTGCAAACCACACCCCGGCAGCCACAGCAGCTTGGCGGTCATATTCGGAATCCCCGATAAAAAGGATTTCATGGGCGGTCAGCCCGCATTTGTCCATGATCAGGAATAATTGCTCCGGGTCAGGTTTGGGATGTTTAACGATTGCGGCAGTGATCACAATTTCAAAATAGGTTTCAAGACCAAAGTCCTCCAGCACCTTTTCCATGGTATTGGTCCGGTTGGTGGCAATGCCCCGGATATAGCCATTGTTTTTAAGCCCCGTGAGCAGTTCTTTAAGCCCTGCTTCCATGACCATATAATCAATGAATTTATGGTAGCCGATATGGCTCAATCGTTCATACACCCGGGAAAGGTCATTGATTTCAGGAAAAAGATATTCAATGGCTTCCTTTACCGTCATCATATGAACGTTAATAAACTGTTCTTCATTCAGGACCGGCTTGCTAAAGGCTGCCAGGACCTCATCATAATATTTCCGGTTTGCAAGGGCCGTGTCAAACATGACCCCGTCGCAGTCAAATACAACCGCCTTAATTTTTAAAATGTCCATGGTCTGCAAATTATCTTTCCGGGTTAATTGGTTTTCTTTTTATCAAGAAAGACGGCCGACACTCTGATGCCGATCGTCGGCAAATATAGGCTGTCTGTTTTCAGGACCAATTCATCATACAGGTCCTCTTCCTTGTCCGACTGGCATTTGATTTTGATCTGCCAGGTCTTGCCCTCTTTTTCCGGCTGAACCAGGGTTGCCTCAATGCTGCTCTTGTTCCGTTTTTCCAGTCCCAAAAGGGTAAAAGCATATTTTTCAGAAGGGGTTATGGTCACCACCGCCTCCAAGGTCTCCCCGGCCTTCCCGTTCAGATAGATCGACGGCGGGCTGATCTCTGCAATCCGGTCCACCTGGCCTGTAACCACCAGGTTCAGGGTTCTCCGGCCGGGATCATCGGTTTTGACCAGGATGGTTTTGGTCATAACCTTTCCACCGTATCCCAGGGTTTTAAATCCCATACTGATTTTTCCTTCCCCGCCCGGGGGAATTTCACTGTCAAAGGAGTGCTGGTCACAGCCTCAGGGGGGAACGACCTTTTCAATTCTTAAAACAGTGTCGCCCGTATTCTTCACGATAAAGACATGATCGATATAAACACCTTCAGGCACAGGTTGAAACGTAAAGACAGGATCAATGATGTCAACTTTCTGCAGGGCAATTCCCATGCATGGAAAGGCCCATACCATCAGCAGAACAGCCATCAAAAGCATCTTTTTTTTCATTGTTTGCTCCAAAACAGCTTTAACCATTTCAGGAAGGGGTTCTGAAAAGATATTCGTTGATCATGGAACAGATTCCGTTTTCC
>JAABTB010000110.1 GCA_011390085.1 Desulfobacula sp. | reverse complement strand
GGAAAGGACCTTTCTTCACCCGGACTGGCTGATTCCCATCCTGCTCCTGGTCGGGTCCCAGATCATCCAGAGAATCGATCAGTTCGGCCTGGGCTATGCCCTCTATAGAATTACATCCGATGTTGAAAAATTGCCCTTTCCCATGGCGCCGGTGGGAGCCCTCGGAACCATTGCCCTGGCCGAATCCAGGGAGGAGAAGGCCAAGTCCTGGAAATGGCGGATTTTTTCCATCGGCGGGGTCATCGGCCTGATTTTTGGAAGTGTCTATATTCTTTTGCCTGCCGTATCCGGGCTTATTTTTATGGAGCCGGTCCGGCTGATCCCCATTCCCTGGGTGGAGCTGACACGGCATACGGAAAACATTCTCCCGGCCGTGGCCACGGGTATCCAGCTTGATCTGGGTCTTGTTTTCCTGGGCATGGTCCTGCCGTTCTGGGCCGTCATTGGCGGCCTTGTGGGGCTTTTGATCACCATTGCCCTCAACCCGATCTTATATCACAACGGAGTCCTGAGGAGCTGGCATCCGGGCATGGGAACCGTTGAAACCGTTTTTGCCAATAATTTTGATTTTTATATGAGTTTCGGCATCGGCCTCGGGCTTTCCATCGGCATCATCGGCCTCTGGCAGGTGTCCAAATCTTTCCGGGGGCCTCAGAACATCCGGAATAACCTGAAGCTGCTGTTTCATCCGCCGCCGGGAAGAGGCGATTTTGATTTCAGGATCGCCATTGCCATTTATTTATTTTCCACCCTCGCCTATGTGATCCTTTGTACCATTCTGGTACCCACCTTTCCCTGGATTTTCTTTTTAATCTACGGCTTTGTCTATACCCCGGTGATTTCCTATATCACCGCCCGGATGGAAGGGATTGCCGGGCAGTTTATCAGCCTGCCCATGGTCCGGGAAGCCAGTTTCATTGCCGGGGCAAAATATTTCGGATATCAGGGGATTGAAATCTGGTATGCCCCGATTCCCTTTCACAATTATGGTGAAGCTACGGTGAATTTCCGGCAGATCGAGCTTACCGGCACCAATTTGAGAGGGGTCATCAAGGCCGAGTTTATTGTTTTTCCGGTGGTCATGATCGCCAGCCTGCTGTTTTCTCAGTTTATCTGGCGCCTGGCCCCCATTCCTTCGGTCAGCTATCCCTATGCCCAGGAATTATGGCATTTGCAGGCATTGAATACGCTTTTAATGCAATCCTCCACCCTTGAGGGAAATTCCTTGTTCTACCAGGCCATCAATTCAATCACCGTGTTTTCCGGCATGGGATTCGGCCTTTTGACCTATGCCCTTCTCAGTTTTTTCGGATTACCGGTGCTGCTGATATACGGTATTGTAAGGGGCCTGGGCCAGAGCACCCCCCACGGCCTCATCCTGGAACTGATGGGTGCTCTTCTGGGCCGGTTCTTTTTTTATAAACGATATGGGAAACAATGGAGACAATATGCCCCGGTGCTCCTGGCCGGTTTTTCCTGCGGCATGGGATTGATGGGGATGTTTGCCATGGGATTTACGCTGATTTTAAAATCTCTTGTCAGCAGCAGTTTCTAAATGGGTGAAACTGTGATAGGATAGAGGAAAAGGCGTTAATCCGGGTCTTAAGAAATTTCACAGGGGAGGCTTCCATGAAAAAAAATCTAGTGGCTATTTGTTTTTTGATGGTCTTATTTCCATATCATTCCGTCCATGCAAAATTTCCGGTTCATCTGGGCGGCTTTGTATTAGGTGATGATATCTCCCAATACCACCATTTGATGAAAATGCAGACCCGCCGTGAAGTGCCCTTTAATGAATACCTGGAAGAGGGGCAGATCCTTCCCCAGGCCGGATTCAAATCAGGATTGATTGCCTATGGAATGTGCCATAACCCCAAAAAAATAGTCAGGATCAAATTAAAATTCAGCGATTCTTCAAAGGCTTTTTTTGAACGGCTTTTAAAAAAATACCGGGAAGAACTGGGCCAGCCCGATGAATATAAGGGTGATCCCTTTCAAACCATGATTGCCTGGAAATGGTCCTTTGTAAATGAACGAAATGAAAAGAGCAGCCTCATCCTTCAGCACAATATCATGGTGGATGATGAGAAAATTGGGAATTCCGTCAAACTGACCCTGACCAGCCAGTTGGATAGGGAAAGGGAGTGCCATCTGGAAAAATTTCCGGAAAACGATCAGCCAAATCCCCAAGCCAAAAAATCCCGGGAAGACCTCTGGAAATCCTTTGTTCCCTATTGATCGCATGGACAGGTTGAACCCGCAGACATGTTAACGGACAATATTCCCCTGAAAAAAGCCGTTGCCTGGAACGGGGCGGCCTTTAAAATTCCGGACGCCTGGGAAATAGACAGCCTTGATCTCACCCATGTGATGATCAGTGAAAACGGGTCCCCCCGGACAGAAATAAAATGGACGGAGTCCTCTCCATCCATCCCCTTTGAAAAGCAATTCAGAAATTTTATGGCTCGATCCCAAAAACTGCTGAAGATCATCATCCATGAAGAACCCACGCCTCCGTTTTTTTTGCATTCAAATTCAAGCTTTGATTTTTTTTTCTTTTCCTGGGAAAACGCTTCCTCAAAAGGGGTCGGCACCCTTATCTTCTGCCGCCATTGCCGTCGCCTCACCTTGATTCGTTTTTTTTGTCTTGATCGCTTTTTGCCCGCTTCATCCGCCCATGGGGTTCTATCATCCTTTACCGACCACCCCTTGACCAGCCGGGTATCTTGGCAATTGTTCGGCATGGCTTTTTCGACACCCGAGAATTTCAGACTTTCAGATTACAGCCTCAAACCCGGGTATTTTTCTTTTCAATTTTTGTCCCAAAACATTCATCTGACGGTTTTAAGCTGGGGCCCGGCTTTGTTCCTGCTGGCAGAAAAAACCCTCGTTGAATTTGCCGGAGAAAGGCTTCCTGAATTGACCGGTTTAGCCGTAACAGGTACCTGCGACCGGGGAAACTATCTGGAATGGTCTTTCAGACAGGGGCTATTTAAAAATGCCGGACGCCTGCCTTTTCTTTCCTCATATTCCCGGTTCACCCTCTTCAGAATCGGCCATGATAAACAGAATAACAGAATATACGGGGTCAAGATCGACTCCCCCAGGGCTTTTGAAATTGATTTGATGAAAGGATCCATTCTCGGTGGCTGATAAGAAGAAAAAGCCGTGGACCAAACAGGAGGCCCTCTCGTGCATACCGGAAAGAAACCCGGGGATTGAAGAATTTGTACCGGACACCGGCGGTCTGATTCTCTCCTTTCCGGTGATGTATAAACCCTTTTTCATGCGGCTTCAGCGGTTCCTCCGGTCAAATGTCCAAAAAACATTCAGGCGTAAGATCCAATTGGATGGTCTGGGAATGGATGTCTGGTCTCTTGTGGACGGCAAAAGGGATGTCAAAGCCGTCATTAAGGATTTTGCAGGGCTTCACGGGCTGGACGAAAAGGAAGCTGAAATTTCGGTGACACTTTTTTTGCGATCCCTGGGGCAAAAAGGATTGATCCGGATAAAGGAGCGTTGATGCCCTAAATCTTCAGCAGGGCCTCATCAAGATTCTTTTCTATACACAGATACCCGTCAAGCCCGGCGATGTCAAAGACCTCCTTCACATAATCCTGAAGGCTGCAAAGGACGATATTTCCATCCATGTGTTTGAGATCCTTGGTGGTTTTCAACATGACCCTTATCCCGGCGCTGGAGATATACTCCAGGTCTTCGAGATTGAGAACCAGCCGTTTTTGACCGTTTTCAAGAGAGGCATAGATCCGGCTTTCAAATTCCGGCGATGTATTGGAGTCAAGGCTGCCCTTAACGATGAAGATTTCAACACCATTTACATTTTCCTGAAAAATTTCCATGGGTAGGGTTTCCTTCAGATTCTATTTTGAATCGTTTTTTTTATGGGGTTTCTCTGCCATATTTTTTTTTAATACAATGATATTTTTATTCTTTTCACGATAATACTTACAGTCATCAATAAAATGTTTTACAAAATGGATACCAAGGCCGCCGATGCCTCTCTTATCCAGGGCGCACCGGGTATCCGGCGCCGGTGAGGCAGTGATGTCAAAGGGCTCTCCGTCATCCTCCATGCGGATCTCCAGGATGTCGTCATCACAGGACAAGGATATGTCAATATCGTGCTCCCGGTTATCCTTGAAACCATGGTGAACCACGTTGGCAAAAAGCTCTTCAAGAATCAGGTCTATCTCTTTCAGCTTTCGCCGGGTGCAGTCAATGGTGCCGGATAGTTTTGAAACAACGGCTTTAATCTTATCCAGATCGGCCAGGCGGTTTTTTAATGTGATGGACATCTTCACTTTTCTCATGACTTTTACCCTAATGACCCCCAACCCGTTTGTCAACCTCAAATCCGTTTAGATCAGGCTGATGCCAAGAAGGTTATGGATGTCTTCATTTTTTTCCGATTGAAATTCCATGATACATTTCCTCTCGGCAATTGCAATTCTTTGCCCGATGGCTCGTATGATTTTCAGGGGGGTATCCGGGAACTGGTCCGCAACCTTTGAAAAAGCATTACGGGTCATCACAATACAGGTGGTATCCTCCGTGGCCGCCAAAGAGAACTGTTTTACCATGGGGGCCATGAGGGAGAGAACTCCCAGATAGCTTTCGGCCTTATATTCACGAATTGTGTAGTCCTTTCCGTCCTTTTTGAGAACAAGGCTTGCAGCCCCCGATAAAATATAATAAGCGCATTGATCATCCTCATCCTGAAGAAAAATAGCGTCCCCCGGTTTATAGGATTGCCTTTTGCAAAGAAAGGCAAAGAGCTTCATCACATCCATGGAAATGCCGGAAAAAAATTCTATCTGTCTGAATATATTCAGATTGGCTGAAAATTCACTTTTATTGTCAGCATCAGGTGTGTCCATAAGCGAGTTCATAAAAATACCCCTTTTTTGCCATCAATTCATCATAGGTTCCCATTTCCACTATTTTGCCGGCCTTTAAAAAAACGATCTTGTCATAGTCTTTGACAATATCAAGCCGGTGTACCACAGCGATCAAGGTGCTTTTTCCCTTCCATTGCCGGGACAGCACCGTCTGAATCCGTTTTTGAGAATTATTGTCCAGGGCCGATGTGGCCTCATCCAGGATCATAACAGCAGGTGATTTTAAAAAAGTCCTGGCGATGGCCAGCTTCTGGCGCTGGCCCCCGGAAAGGTTATTCCCTTTTGTTCCCACATTGAAATTCATGCCGATCTCAATCATTCGTTCAAGGAAATCCTCGCCGATCAGAAGAGCGATCATGAATTGATTGATTTTTTCCTGGGCAGCCGGATTGGTTGTTTTAACGATACCGAACAGAATATTGTTAAATAGGGTCTGGGAATGAATATACCGGTCATTTCGAAAAAATGAGACGGCGCCGGTATTTTTCTGTTTGATTCTTTCCTTGAACATGAACCGTCCTTCCAGGATGAGATGGATCAAAAATTCAGGTAATGCTGCAATTCTGTGCTTCCCGGGCGAAAACCGCAACGCCAGATCCAACAGTGCACGGGTCTGTTTTGGATTGATCTGGTGAAGGTTTTTATTTTTGATAACCCTCACGATCTCCTGGTATTCATCAAATTCCTCCGGCTTTATGGGGGTTTGCTCAAAAAACATCCGGTCAAGGGTGAGATTTTTTAAAATGTCCACGGTCTGATATGCGATTTCCTTGCCCAGGGTCAGAAGAGGCCGGGTCAGATCTGCATCATCCATAAAATTTAAAAAGAATTGATTTTCCATCAAATGGTCGTTCTTAAAATCATCTGCCGCAGGGGCGCCGAAAATAATATTTTCTGCAATGCTCGCATAGGAAAGGAATTGCTTTTCATCGAAAAATTCCACCCATTCGGCAATGGCTTCCCCATAGTCCTGCTGAAAAGTCTTTCTCATATTGATGACAACCGGAACGATCTCTTCTTCATCCGCCTGAAGAATCGTATTCAATCCGAACCGGAGCACATCCACAAACAGGCCTGATTGCTGGAGCACCTGAACCAGGCCGTCCAGTTCAGGTGCACATTCTCCCTCAAGGGTGCAGGTCTCGCCGTAGAGAGCCGTATAGGAATACATGAGATTTTCCCGGATGGTGCCTTCAAATATGAAGGGGGACTGGGACACCAGGCCCATATTCTGAGTGATGTCTGCCTTGGTCAATTCGGAAATCTCCTTGCCCCCAAGGGTTGCATGGCCTGAGGTATATCGGTAAAGCTGGGCAATACATAAGGCCAATGAACTTTTCCCGCTTCCTGAAAATCCTACCAGGGCCAGTTGTTCGCCCGGGGCCACATCCAGGCTGACATTGTCCAGGAGCCTTATTCCATCGGGTGTTTCCAAAGTCACACGGTCCACATGGACAGACCCTTCCAGTTCATAGGGAGCCCTGTCCTTGGCGGCAAGCACCGTATCAATGGGAACATCAAAATATTCCATGGTTTTATAATAATTGATGGTGCCGTCCTGATACACCTGGTAGAATTCAATCAATTCCTTCCACGGATCATACAATTTTTCCTGGGCCGACAAAAAGGCCACCAAGGCTCCCAATCCCAATTGCCCGTTGATGGCCAGATATCCGCCGATGATGAAGATGAGAAAAGGCCCCAGGTTGACAAAGAAATTACTGACGATTTTGATGGCATATTTGTAGAGGGTCCATTTTATACGGATACCCATCAAATTTTCGACAATCCGGTCAAATTTATTGTTTTCTATTTCAAAGGCGCCGTTGGCCTGGACTTCATGGATACCGGAAACCGATTCAACGATTTTGGAGGATAAAATCCGAGACGCATTCAGTCTGTTTTTGTTATCCCGGTTCACCCGGCGTTGCAGCATGGGGATGATATAGAGCATGATCGGATAGAGTGCAAAGGAAACCACCCCCAGCAGGGGGTTCAGCAAAATCAGGTACCCGGCAAAGGCCAGAAGGGTGACGATATTGATCAGGGGGACGGCAATGGCCATTCCCACATAATTGCCGGGAATATTCAGCTCATTGAGCAGGGAATTGACCACGGTACCGGGCGGAGTGGTTCTGAAAAAATCCAGGGGAATGTTCAGGATATGGTGGTATAATTGCTTGCGCATTTCAGCCGTGACTTTTTCACTGATCCGGGTTTGAATCAGATTGATGATCAATTTGAGCAATGAGGCGGATACAACGGCCAACAGATAGATGCCGCAATACAGGACCAGCATGTCTATTTTTC
>JAABTB010000109.1 GCA_011390085.1 Desulfobacula sp. | reverse complement strand
AAAATATAATATCCTCTCTCAGGCCACCAGCTTTGTGGCCATCGAAGAACGAGAAGAAAAAGACAAGACAACCGGCGAACTTATTTTCAGGAAGATACCCGTGCCGATTACTATCGGCTGGGGCGGTGAGGGAAGTGTGTCTGGACACAGGCCGATCAAAAGGGGGATGATGTGTTGTTACCCCCCACCCATCGCAGAAAGCGGCATAATGTATCAGACGGCTATGCCACAGTCTTTCCATAAAAAAAACAGCATCTCACAAATTTGCAATAGCATTGTCCAGGAAAGTCGCTGGGAAGAAATGCTTTCGTATTTTGATCAAGCCTGTGAAGATACAAGAAAAGAGATGCTTTTTGATATTCTCAGTCTTCAACAGGCTGATGGCGGCTTTATGCTAAATGAAGAAATCTCTTGTGAAATCGGAATGGATTTTCATCATCTCATGGAAACCGCCCAAGATATTGAAGTGAACGTTGAGGTTGATAAATTTTTGCTTTTATCCACGGCCATTATCCTCCAGATTCTTAAAATGCAATTTTCATCCGAATCCGGAACATGGGCAGGGATAATTCAAAAAAGCAAAGACTGGATGGCCAATATGCTGCGCAACGGAAAACCCAGATTGAATGGAATAGACCTGATGGACTGGGCAGAAGAGTTCGTGCTTACAAATATATCGATTAGCGGAAAAAAATGACCTGGGAAAAGGCGGGGATATAAATCTCAGACATTTTTGTATTGGACATAGGGGTGCCGGGAAAGCCCATTATCCACAATGCTTTTTAATGTCTGGATCACAATAGGATATTTTTATGAAATACGTTGAAGCAGATGCCCTTGAGAAAATACACAACCGGAACCTGGACATTTCCAGTCATATTTTTGATGATGAGCATTTATTAATTACAGGGGAATTAAAAGAAAAAAATCTGATAACGATATATGAAAAATCTGGTGAACCAATAGAACCAAATATTTTCCACCACATGAAAATTCAACTGCTCATCAAAATATCTGAATTAAAAATTGTAGACCTCAATGTAAAAATGCCAGGCACTCCACATGATGATCTCTGTCGGGAAATGAAAAACAGTCTTGAGGGAATAAAGGGCCTTGTCATTGCTCCGGGATTTACATCCAAAATAAAGGAAATTGCCGGGGGTATTAAAGGATGTGTCCATTTGACAACATTACTTTTATCAATGGCACCGGCAGCACTCCAGGGATACTGGATATTCGAATCACGCAAAGAACAGAGAAACGGGGAACCCAAATTTGAAATTGAAAAATATCTTATAGACACCTGTTGGGCATGGCGCAAAGATGGACCCTTAGCGGGAAGTTTTATCAAACAGAATCATTAAAAGAGAAAAAAATGATAAAAAAAAGAACAATTGAAAATTTTAAGGGTTGTCTCATCGGGGGTGCCATTGGTGATGCTTTAGGTGCCCCCATTGAGTTCATGAATATCGACCAGATCAGATCCAATTTCGGGGAAAGAGGTTTGACAGATTATTCAGAAGCTTATGGTCGATTAGGGGCAATAACCGATGATACTCAGATGACTTTATTCACAGCAGAAGGATTAATTTTATCAAAAGTAAGACAAGAATATCAGGGAGATCAAGGCGTTATTTCTGCAGGATATCATGCCCTTTTAAGGTGGCTATACACTCAGGAAATAAAGTATCAGGATATTCTTATTAAGAAGCATGGAACCTGTTCAATCATTGATGGTGTATTAACCGGGCACAAAGACCTTTTTTCATTAAGAGCGCCGGGGAATAGCTGTTTATCTTCTTTGAGATCTGGAAAAAGGGGAAGAGTTGATGATCCCATTAATAACAGTAAGGGTTGCGGTGGCGTTATGCGTATGGCACCGGTGGGCCTTGCTTACGATGATGCTGAAAAAGCATTTCATTTTGGTTGTAAATTAGCAGCAATAACCCATGGACACACGGCTGGATATTTAGCTGCAGGAACTTTTGCCTCCCTGATTTCTTTGATTATTTCTGGTAGCCCTCTGACTGAAGCGATTGAAAATTCAACCCTGCTTTTAAAAGCTGATAAAAACCATAAAGAGACTCTCAGGGCAATAGGGGATGCTCTTGATAGGGTTGGTGCAAAGACCCCTGAGCCTGAAGTGATTGAAACGATTGGCGCTGGCTGGATAGCTGAAGAAGCTTTAGCGATAAGTCTTTATTGTAGTTTGGTGGCCGGAGATGATTTTAGAAAAGGAGTTTTGTTGTCGGTCAATCATTCCGGAGACAGCGATTCAACAGGATCTATAACAGGAAATATTTTGGGTGCCTTGTCTGGAATTGATATTATACCTGAAAAATGGTTGGCTGAGCTTGAGTTGAAGGAGGTAATCGAGGAAATTGCTGTTGATCTATTTGATCAATTTGGGCATCAATAAAACTTTTTATTAAACAATATTGAATGACAAACCTGGATAATCTAAAGATTCAAGGGAAATGCTATTCCGGTTATGGAGGAGAAAAAAGGATGAATATGATGAAGCTGTTGAGATGCTGGATAAAAAACTTGAAGAAATGTGGAAACGATTGGATGGGACTTATCAGGTAAATAATGGGAATCGATAATAGTCCACACCTCAATGAGCACTCATGAAACTGTCATAAGTTGCCATATAAAAATGAAAACAACCTGCTGGCAGGTACCAAGAAAAGATCATATGCGATCATTAGATCATATATGACCTTTTTGTCTTTTTATTTTAGACAGCCCTATAAATCTTCGATTGATCCATCATGGATCATAACTACATCGTAAAAATTAACTATGATCCGGGACTCTGTAACATCAGGGGCGCCGGATGGATGATCACCGCTACGGCTGCCCCGTGCAGAGACTGCGTCAGGAGCAGGGCGATCAACGTGATCCCCATCATGGTGATACGCGGGGCCAAGTGTACCCAACGTATCTGCTATCAGGCTGGCGAAGAGCATGATATTCCAAAACCCAGAAAAAAACAACTACATACTGGCATGTTTTTCGCTTATTCAAATTATCTCATGTGCTACCAGGCATAATCGTCAGGGACGCAGTCGACAAACTGAACACATCCACACCTGGCCAACGCGGGTTGACCACAAACTTTTTTTGAAAGGAACGCCGTCATGACACACCAAAGAATGCTCGTATGTGTATTTTCCCTCTTTTTCCTCTTCTTTCTGCTGCCGGGCTGTAACGGTCCGGCCGAAGAAGCCGGCAAAAAAATCGATGAGGCAGTTCAGGAGCAAAAAGGGCAATTCGATGAGGCTGAAAAAGAAATCGCTGAAGCCAAGGCAGAAATCGAAAAGTTGAGAAACGATTTGAACCAGGCCCGCCTGGAACGAGACGAAGCCAAGGCCAAGCTGGAAGAAGCAGAGCAAGAACGCCAGCGGATTCTCAATGAAATGGAACAGTCGAACACCAGCGAAAGCCAGGAGCAAACAACGCTGGAATCGCAGCAGATCGGCAAATAGTCTCAAGGACAAGAAATGCAGCCTCAATCGGAAAACAAGGAGAACGGCCAGCAGCCAGCCGCACCCCGAATCCGATCAAGGAAATCCCAGCCAGACGGACGGCGATCCGTCTGGCCCAAGGCCACCGGTTGCAATCAGGCTCCATTCCGGATGGAAGATATTACACTATGATCTTAAAAGTAGATGGGGGCCTTTTGGTGGGCGTTCCCTGCGCAGGTTCTTTCCAATCTCCGGCTTCCCGGACTTTTGGACTGAGTTTGAAATCAGTATGGAATTCATACCCACAGCTCGGGCAACGCATGACCATTCCCCCAATATCTGCAGGGATGCGAAGCGGCTGATGGCATCCTTTGCAATTTTTGATGACGTAATTTTCCATAGGTTTCAAATTTTCAAAATCATGAACACATATTCGCCCTTATTAAAATCAACGGTCAGGTTTGCGCCCCTTCCTTCTGCATATCTGATCCAGAAGGGCCGGTCCGGAACCCCGCATTCGTAATTGGGGTAGAATTCCCCGGTCTTTCCGTTTTTCCATGACAGGATCATGGGATGGCCGCATCGCTCAAAGGCTTTTTCCTTGGCCATCTGCTTGGCCTGGGAAAAATCAAATGCGGGATCATGGATATCAATATTCAGGACCTCTTTTGTTTTGTCCGGGTTCATTTCAAATATCTGGGTCATTTGTCACCTCTTTTTTGGGATACGGACGGGTACTCGGTATCAAATTCTTTTCCCCATCCTCTTTCTATTATATGACCGGGTTTTAAATTGACAATGCACATCATTAAAAGTAGAACCCGGAAAGAGAATGGAAAAACAGAAGAAATACAAATGGCCCGTCCGGATTTTAAAATTCCTGCTGGGCCTGTTCGCCTTTACCCTTGTTCAGGTGGCTTCTCTCCGGTTCATCAATCCGCCGATAACCCCCAATGTGGCCTGGGAACGGGTGGAAGCCCTTGTCAAAGGGAAGCCTGAAAAGCAGCCGGTCTATCGCTGGAAAAATATCGAACAGATTTCGCCGCATCTGAGAAGAGCGGTGATCGCTTCCGAAGACCAGCGGTTCCTGTCCCACAGGGGATTTGATTTCAATGAAATAAAAAAAGCTTACAACAGCCTGATCCGGGAAAAAAAACTGCGGGGGGCCAGCACCATCAGCATGCAGACAGCCAGAAGCGTATTTCTTTTATCCAGCCGCCACGTTTTCCGGAAACTGGCTGAAATTTATTATACGGTTTTGATTGAAGTCTTCTGGAGCAAGCACCGGATTCTTGAAATGTATCTCAATACCGTTGACTGGGGAACAGGGGTGACAGGGGCGGAAGCGGCAGCCCAAAAATATTTCTCCAAGAGCGCCGGGGCCCTTACCCGGGATGAGGCCGCCCTGATGACGGCCATCCTGCCGAATCCTCACAAATGGTCGGTTAAAAATCCGTCCGCCTATATCCGGATGCGGCAAAGCCGGATCATGAAGGCCATGCACATGATGCCCCTCATCTGATCCTGGTTTGAAATAGATCCGGCCGTAAATGGGTCCTGCTTTAAAATGGGGTGAGCGAAGGGGCTTGAACCCTCGGCCACCAGGGCCACAACCTGGTGCTCTACCAACTGAGCTACGCCCACCATCAAAAGTTTTTCTTAATTACCAGACCCTGAGCTTTTTATCAATAGTTTTTTATTTCCAAGGGAGCGAGGCTTCCCCCATCTGATCCCATCCGGCAGATCTTCGCCCCACAACCCTGGTTTTTGTCATTGACCTTAAAGCGTTGTTTGACTATTATCCTTGGCATAAACACTATTATTGATAAGGAAATACGCATGAATTCACTCTTCATCTTTATTGTCAGGCTGATCCTGGGCCTTGTCTTCGGCATCCTCCTCATACGGCTGTTCAGGCCGGAATGGGGGCTTTTTCATGGGGTCGGGGCAGGACTCGTCCTGGTAGCCCTTGCTTACGCCATGGTCTTTTTCAGAAAAAAGAAATAAGAATAATTCTCGGGGTTTTATACAAGTGGAAAAAAATATCATTTTAGGGACTGCAGGCCATATCGATCATGGGAAGACAAGCCTGGTCCGGGCTTTGACAGGGATTGAAACCGACCGGCTCAAGGAGGAAAAGGAAAGGGGCATCACCATCGAACTTGGCTTTGCTTTTCTTGACCTTCCCAATGGTCAGCGGGTTGGCATCGTGGACATGCCGGGCCATGAAAAATTTGTCAAAAATATGGTGGCCGGTTCCAGCGGTATCGATGTGGTGGCCATGGTTATTGCAGCCGATGAGGGGGTCATGCCCCAGACCCGGGAGCATATGGAAATCTGCAACCTCATGGGAATCCGGGACGGCATGATCGCCCTGACCAAGATCGACATGGTGGATGAAGACCTCCTGGAGCTGGCTCTGGATGATATCCATGAATTTGTAAAGGGAACCTTTCTTGAAGAAAAACCCATTGTCCCGGTTTCCTCCGTCACGGGCCAGGGCCTTGATACCTTTGTCAAAACCCTTGAATCCATCTGCGCCAATTTGCCGGAGCGTAAATTTTCATCCATTTTCAGGCTCCCCGTGGACCGGGTCTTTTCCATGAAAGGCTTTGGCACCGTCATCACCGGCACCCTGGCCTCGGGCAGTATCCATGTCGGGGATGATATCATGGTCTACCCCCGCCGGATCGTGTCAAAGGTCAGGGGTATCCAGGTTCACAGCTCCGGCGTTGACATTGCGGGGCCCGGCACCCGGACCGCCATCAATTTCCAGGGCCTGGACAAGGATTCCGTCAACCGGGGAGACATCCTTTCCACGCCGGACACCCTCATTGAAAGCTATATGGTGGATGCCCATTTCCATTATCTGAAAAGCAATGGAAAGCCTGCCAAAAACAGGACCAGGGTGAGATTTCATTCAGGCACCAGCGAGATTTTGGGATATCTCATGCTCCTGGACCGGGAGGAACTGATGCCCGGAGAAGAAGCCTGCGTCCAGTTCCGCCTGGAATCCCCGGTCTGCTGCATCAAGGACGACCGGTATGTCATCCGGAGCTATTCTCCCGTCAAAACCATCGGCGGGGGCGCCATATTGAACCCGGCCTCCCGGAAGCACAAAACACCGGACAAAGCCGTGATCCAGGGCCTCGAATCCCTTCTCCCGGATGATCCGGAACAGACCATTGCCTATTTTCTGTCTTTGAAAGAGCATGAGGGTCTGTCCTTTTCAGAACTGAGGGTCATGACCAATATCCCGGATAAAAAACTCCTGGCAGGCCTTCAGAAAATGCTGGCCAAACAGCAGGCCATCCTGACGGACAAGGAAAAACAGATTTATATCAGCGGCAGTTTTTTTGAAGCCTTTAAGGAAAAACTGCTTCAGAAGCTGGCGGCCTATCATCAAGAAAACCCTTTAAAGGAGGGAATGCCCACCCAGGAGCTGAAATCCAAATTCCAGTACATTGATGATGTGAAATTTTTTAATCTTTTGTTTGCCAAGCTCACCAAGGAAAACCTCATCCTCATCGATAAAAACATCGTCAAGCTGTCGGGCCATGAGGTGGAACTCCAGGTGGATCAGCACGCGGTCAAGGAAAAAATCAAAAAAATCTACCAGGCCTCGGGCCTGACCCCGCCTTTTTTCAGAACCGTGTGCGAGGACCTGAATCTGGATAAAAAGACCGCCAATGATGTTCTCCATATGCTGGTAGATGAAAAATCCATCGTTAAAACCAAGGATGACCTGTATTTTGACGCCAGGGAAATCCAAAAACTCGAAGAAAAGCTGATCGCCTTTTTAAAGGCGAAGGAGTCCATCTCAACCCCTGATTTCAAGGATAT
>JAABTB010000108.1 GCA_011390085.1 Desulfobacula sp. | reverse complement strand
TTGGCCGGGTGGAACTCTTCGGCGGCAGGGAAGGGCTTCATGCGCCGGATATCACCATCGGTCCCTGGATCATTGATACGGACAAGGAATTTTATATCCTGCTCATCACCCTGACCATATTTCTCCTGCTGTTCATGCGGAATCTGATCCGGACACGAGTGGGCCGGGCCTTTATCGCCATCCGGGATGCCGACATTGCCGCCAGCACCATGGGGGTGAATATCCTGTATTATAAAACCCTGGCCTTTGCCGTGAGCGCATTTTATGCCGGGATCGGCGGGGGGCTTTATGCCTTTGTGTTAAAATTCATTGAACCCGAGATTTTCACCCTGATGATGTCCATCATGTTCCTTGCCATGGTCGTGGTGGGGGGCCTCGGCTCCATGATGGGCTCCATTGTCGGGGCTTCTCTGCTGTGCTGGCTGGATTTAAAGCTCAGAAATATCCTGAGCATCCCTTATATCGGAGACTGGCTGGAGCATTTATCTAAAAACTGGTTTTCCATCACCGGGGTGTCCAATATTCAATTTATCGTATTCGGCACCATCATGATTCTGATCATGCTGTTTGAACCCCTGGGATTGTTCGGGGTCTGGATCAGGACGAAAAAATACTGGCGCACCTGGCCTTTTTAGTTTCGGAGATTTACATGACGGATTTAATCCAGATGATTGTCAGCGGCATTGCAACGGGAAGTTCCTACGCCCTCATGGGGCTTGCCATGGTCATTATTTATAAGACCTCGGAGGTGCCGAATTTTGCCCAGGGGGAGATGGCCCTGATCTCGTCCTTTTTTGCCATGATGCTTTTAACTTCTTTTAACCTGAACGTCTATCTTGCATTTTCCCTCGCCTTCCTGTTTGCAGCCGTTTTGGGGTGTTTCCTGGAATTCGCCGTGCTGCGGCGGGCAAAGGAGCCCAATGTACTGGGGATGATCGTGATCACCATCGGCATTGAAATGGTGATCCTGGGAGTTGTCTCCTGGAAATTCGGGGCAGAGCAGAAAACCATGCCCTTTCCCATAGACCCCTACGACAGCCTCTTTATCGGCGATATTTTCCTGAAAAAACTGGATATACTGACCCTGGTCTCAGCCCTGGGGCTTATGGTGGTACTCTTCATGTTTTTCAGATTTTCAAAACTCGGACTTGCCATGAAAGCCACCCAGCAGAACAGCGTAGCTGCCCGGATCGTCGGGGTCCGAACCAACCGGATTCTGATGGTGACCTGGGGGATTTCATCCCTGGTGGGAGCCGTGGCCGGTCTTTTGATTTCTCCCACCATCATGCATCCCTATATGATGTGGGATCCCATGCTCAAAGGCTTTGCCGCCGCGGTCATGGGCGGTATGACCTCTTTGCCCGGCGCCGTGGTGGCAGCCTATATGCTGGGGATTATTGAGAACCTGTTCGGCGGTTATATTTCCATTGAGTTCAAGACGGTGGTGGCTTTTGTGATTATCGTGGCAGTATTGTGTTTCAAACCCAGCGGTCTTTTCGCCCGGCATTACGTGAAAAAGGTATAATCCGGAACAAGCCCGCGGATGAGAAATAAAAATAATAAAAGGAGGGAAAGATGAAAAAAAGTTTAATGCTTTTGGTTGTTTCTCTGGCTTTTGTATTGAGCCTTGCTCCAAACTTGTTTGCAGAAGTCGGTGTGACGGATACGGAAATCCATATCGGCCAGTGGGGTCCCCAGACCGGACCGGCTGCCGCCTGGGGGTCCGTGGCAAGGGGGACCGGCGCCTATTTCCAGTGGATCAACGACAACGGCGGGATCCATGGCCGGAAAATCGTCTATCACATGTTTGACGACGGGTATAACCCGGCCAAGACCGTGGCCGGTGTCAAAGAACTCCAGGAAGGCACGGGCATCTTTGCCTGGGCCAGCGGTGTCGGAACATCAACGGGCATGGCTGTAAAAGATTACCTGGCCCAGAACAATATCCCCTGGGTGGGGCCTGCCGCCGGGTCTCTCAACTGGGTCAATCCACCCCAGAGGAACCTGTTCGCCGTTTATCCGCTCTATGACGGTGAGGCAAAAGCCCTGGTCAAGTATGCGGTTGAGAATATGGGCAAGAAAAAAGTGGCTGTTGCCTATCTGAATGATGAATACGGAAAGAACGGCCTGAGAGGCGCCCAGGAAGAGCTGAAAGCCCATGGGCTTTCAACCGTGGCTGAAGTCTCTTTTGAAGCCGGCGATTCCGATCTGAACCCCCATGTTATGAAGCTCAAACAATCCGATGCCGACATGGTGCTCTTGTGGACAACGGTCACCCATGCGGCAAAGGTGGTGGGGATCAGCAAGGCCATGAAATTTGAACCCCAGTTCATGAGCACCAGTACCTGTTCCGATTTCCCGCTGATGATGTCCATCACCAAAGGAAACTGGGAAGGTGTGATCTGTGCGACCTTCGGTGAATTGCCCGATTCTGATTATCCTGCCATCGTAAAATATAAAAAAGAGGTGTTTGATAAATATGCAGCCAAGGAAGAACGATGGGGGGTCTTTTATTATGCCGGCATATTGTTTGTGGAACCCATGATTGAAGCATTGAAAAATGTGGGCCCGGATCTGACCCAGGAAAAATTTATCACGGAAATGGAAAAGATAAAAGGATTCAAGGGACTCGGCGCAGAGGTCAATTTCAAACCCTTTGACAAGAATGATATGTATTCCCGCCAGGGAACCTCCCAGACCTTTTTAGTCCAATGCCTGGCCGAGGGAAAATCAAAAAAACTGACGGAATGGATGGATATTAAATAATATGGACTCTGCTTTTTTCCGGGTGGATGACCTGTCCATCTCCTTTGGCGGCATCAGGGCCCTGGAAGATATCGGTTTTACCATGAACAAGGGTGAGATCTTTTCCGTCATCGGCCCCAATGGTGCGGGAAAGACCACCCTTTTCAACTGCATATCAGGGCTGTATCAACCGGACCGGGGCGTCATTGTGTTCAAGGGCTGCTCCATCCCCGGCAAAAAACCCGATGTCATCGCCCGGCTGGGTATTGCCCGGACCTTCCAGAACATTGAGTTGTTTTCCCATATGAACACCATGGAAAATATCATGCTGGGCCGTCATATCCATATGAATACAGGGCTTTTCAAGGGCATGTTCATGTGGGGGAAAGCCTCCTCCGCAGGCAGGGAGGAAATCCTTCACCGGGAACGGGTGGAGCATATTATTGATTTTCTCGAACTCCAGAATGTGAGAGAAACCTTTGTGGGCGCCCTTCCCTACGGGACCCAGAAGCTCATTGAGCTGGGCCGGGCCCTGGCCCTGGAACCGGATCTCCTGCTCCTGGACGAACCCTGCGCCGGGATGAATTCCGAAGAAAAACAGGATATGATCTTCTGGATCAAGGATATCCAGGATGAGCTGGGGATATCCATCCTCCTCATCGAGCATGACATGAAAATGGTCATGGATATTTCAGACCGGGTCATGGCCATCAATTTCGGGAAGCCCATCACCATCGGCTCCCCGGAAGAGGTCCAGGCCAATGAACAGGTTCTGAAAGCCTATATCGGGGAGGGAGATTAACGATGGCGGGACTGCTTGATGTCAAAAATATAGAGACCTATTATGACCTGGTCTATGCCATCCGGGGAGCCTCCTTCAGTGTTGAGGAAGGGTCCATCACCGCCATCCTGGGCAATAACGGGGCCGGGAAATCCACCATCCTGAAAACCGTCATGGGCTTGATCGAGGATCAGCCAGACAAGGGAAGCATAGAATTTGACGGGGTTCCCATCCAGCACCAGGATACGGATGCCATTGTCCGAAAAGGTATTGCCTATGTGCCCGAAGGTCGGGAGATCTTCAAGGAACTGACCGTCCATGAACATCTGCTCATGGGGGCCTATACCCGGAAAGACCGGTCCGGGATAAAAGAGGATATTGAAACGGTATTTCAGTATTTCCCTGTTCTCAGGGCAAGGGTGAACCAGTGGGCCGGGACCCTTTCCGGCGGCGAGCAGCAGATGCTGGCCATCGGCCGGGCTCTGATGCTCAAACCCCGGCTTCTGATCCTGGATGAACCCTCTCTCGGGCTTTCCCCCATCCTGGTCAGGGAGATCTTCGCGATCATCAAGGAGATCAACAAGTCCGGGACCACCATTCTTCTGGTGGAACAGAACGCCAATATGGCCCTTTCCATATCTTCCACAGGCCTTATCCTGGAAAACGGCCGGTTTGTCATGAAGGGAAGGTCGGAAGATCTCAGGGAAGATAAGGATGTGAAGGAGTTTTATCTGGGCATTAAATCGGAAACATCAGCCAAAGGCTATCAGAGATGGAAACGGAAAAAGGCATGGCGATAGAAAAATCCGGGGCATATGAAACCGTCCCCGAGGTGTTCGAAAGAACAGTGGCTGAAAATTATTCAAAGGTGTCCCTGCGCACAAAGGCCCTGGGCATCTGGCATGACATCACCTGGGCCGAATACCATGACAGAGCTAAAAAAGTAGGCTGTGCCCTCTTGTCCTTTGGGTTCGAAAAGGGGGAATGCGCCTGCATCATCGGTGACAATTGTGTCGAATGGGTCATGGCCGATCTGGGGATTCAATGCGTGGGCGGGGTGTCCGTCGGGGTCTATGCCACCACTGCCTGGCCCCAGGTGGAATATGTGATTAACCACTGCGATGCCCGGTTCCTGTTTGTGGAGAACGAGGAACAGCTTGATAAATGGCTCATGTTCAAAGACAAGGCCCCTTTGCTGAAAAAGGTCATTGTGTTTGATCCCAAGGGGCTTCGGTCCTTTAAAGATCCCATGGTCATGACCTTTGACGAATTGCTTGAAAAAGGAGCAGCCGCAGAGCAGGAACACCCTTCGGCTTTTGATGAGAGAAAGCAGAAAGTCACACCCGACGATCTGGCGGTGCTGATCTATACTTCGGGCACCACGGGTCCGCCCAAGGGAGCCATGCTCACCCATAAAAATGTGACCTGGATGGCCGGAGCCGTCGAAGGAACCGTAAAGATTCAAGGACAGGACAATGTCCTGTCCTTTCTGCCCCTGTGTCATATTTTCGAGCGGCTGTTTACGGTTTTTATCCATATCAAATTTGCCTATATTGTGAATTTTGTGGAAAAACCCGATACCGTCATGCAGAACATGAAGGAGGTGTCTCCCACCATCGGGTATGCCGTGCCCAGGATCTGGGAAAAATATTATTCCAGCATCATGATCAAAATGGCCGATGCCACATGGCTCAAACGCCTTGCCTTCGGCCTGGCCATGAAGGCCGGCAAAAACCGGGCCGATTTGATCATGCAGGAAAAGCGGGTGGGCCTTTTTCAGAATGCAGCTTATTTTCTGGCCTGGTTTCTGGTGTTCAGGAAACTCAAGGAAAGGCTCGGGTTTGAAAACATCCGGGTGGCCATTTCCGGGGCAGCCCCCATATCCAAAGAGGTGCTGCATTTCTTCCAGTCCATCGGCATGAACCTGATTGAAGGATACGGTCAGACCGAGGGCACAGGGGTGACCACCCTTTCTCCGGAAAACGGGGCCAGACCCGGAACCGTGGGCAGGGCCCTGGACGGGGTTAAGGTTAAAATAGCCGAGGACGGGGAAATTCTGATTCAGTCTCCGGGCGTGTTCAAGGGGTATTATAAGAGCGAAGCCGCCACTGCCGCCGGTATGACCGAAGGCTGGCTCTGCACCGGGGACGTGGGCGAGATGGATGCGGACGGATTTTTAAAAATCACGGACCGCAAAAAAGATATCATCGTCACGGCCGGAGGAAAGAACATCACACCCCAGTATATTGAAAACAAGCTCAAGGCCAGCATCTATATCAATGATGCCGTCGTTATCGGGGACCGCCGGAAATACCTGACCTGCCTCATCATGATCGATGAAGACAATGTCATGAAATTTGCCCAGGACCATAAAATCCAGTTCTCCACCTATAAGGACCTGACAGGGGACGAACAGATCATTGCCCTCATCGGCGGCGAAGTCCAAAAGGTCAATGAAAGCCTTTCCCGGGTTGAAAATATCAGAAAATTCACCCTCATCCCCAAACGGCTCTACGAAGAGGACGGCGAGGTCACGCCCACCATGAAAATCAAACGGAAAAAAGTCCATGAAGCATACAACGATCTTATTGAAGCCATGTATTAAAGACGTTTTCTAAGCTCGCCGATTTTTTCAAAATAAAGGCGTTTGCAGGCGTTTTCCACCTTCAGGAGATTGGCAAAGGCTTCGGAAAAATCATTTTTCCCCAGGGTAAACAGCCCATGGCCGTAAACAATGGCGCTGTTATGGCTCTCAAGGGCCCGGGGCAGGGTGTTGCAAAGGCCGAAGGGGCCTGTCCCCACCTCTCCCGGGACAATGGGAACGCCGCACACCCATCTTTTTTTCGGGCATTTGATATGGCATTGGTCTGAAAAACGGCAGGCCTCTTTTTCAATGGGATCACAATCCATGGATAAAATCACGGAAAATTTCGGATGGCCGTGGAGAATGGCCCGGCAATCTGTTTTCAGGATGGTTTCCATGTGGGCGGACAATTCGCTGGAAGCGGTGATCCCGGCGCTGGTGGAGCCGTCCAGGGGAACCGGGTCAATGCATCCGGAGAGTTCATCCAGGGAACTGCCCGTCTGGCTGATATAAAGGGTATGGTTCCACAAATAGGAAACATTGCCGAAATAGGAATCCACCAGCCCGTATTCAACGGTCTTCAACCCTGCCTCGGCCACGGCCGAATACACCTCTTCTTCGGTTTGAAAGGGTCCTTTCATAAGACCGGGCATTTTTTTCCGGACAGGCTTGAGACCGGGTGCGGCCATGTCGAAAAGGGCATGTTCCTCGTCCGTGGCCGTTCCTTTTTGAAGGGCCTCCAGATAGTCTGTGAAAAATTTGATAAAGCAGGCAAAACAGACGGAGCTGATGGTGACAAAGCCCTGTTCCGGGCTCACCGCGCCGTGGGCGATGACGGCGGGGCCCAGATCTCCCGGATCC
This sequence comes from Desulfobacula sp., assembly GCA_011390085.1. Classification (GTDB taxonomy): domain Bacteria; phylum Desulfobacterota; class Desulfobacteria; order Desulfobacterales; family Desulfobacteraceae; genus Desulfobacula. The sequence goes on along the minus strand of JAABTB010000108.1, from coordinate 343 downwards.
CTGTTGTTTGAGGCCACGATCACGGTTTTCCGGTTCTTCAGAATCCCGATGATCTTGTCCGGGCTCAGTTCATCAATGACCGGCAGTTCGTGGAGAAAGGTCCTGGTTTCGCAATCTTTGGGGGTGATTGCCCTGCCTGTTTTCAAGGCCTTTTCCGCTAAAAAGGAAATCAGGCTTTGATAGGGTTCCCTGGGTCTTAAAAAGGCCAGGGAATTGATATGGAGTCCCTGGAATACCGGTTCAAGAATCTTTGTTTCTTCGGCTTGCCGGTTCCAGACAATGCGGTCGTCCAGCCCGCCCAGGAGGGGACGGCCGGGGCCGAACCGGCTTCCCAGCTTTGCCT
>JAABTB010000107.1 GCA_011390085.1 Desulfobacula sp. | reverse complement strand
TAAGACGGAATTTGACCTTGAAAAAGAGCTTAAGGCCGTTGTCAATTATGAGACAAAACAGATTAAATTGAATTTCGCCGATATCCAAAAAATAGCCCCTGGAAAACAAAAGCCGTTTGAACTGGATCTTTCCGGTTCTGCCCAAGGATCTCTGGAATATGCCCATGGCCGGTTGAATACCCGGATGCAGGTGAATATAAGCGATACCAGTATCCGCTTTCCGGAATTGGATTTAACACTGAACGGCATCAATGCCCGGGTTGATTTCAATGACCTTCTGGTTCCTGAAACCGTTCCCGGTCAGACTATGACGATTCAATCTGTTGACATCAAAAAAATCAGAATCAGCGATGCAAAAATACAATTCAGCCTCGAAGACGCCAAATCACTCTTGATTGAAAATATTCGGTTCAAATGGTGTAATGGGATTGTTTCAACGGAATCCATCCGATTTCCCCAGGAAAACAAGGAACATCACCTCACTCTTTTTTGTGATCGTCTGGAACTGACCGAACTTTTAAAACAAATGGGGGCTTTTCATGCAGAAGGGGACGGCACACTGAACGGCAGAATCCCTTTGGTTTATAAAGACGGACAAATTTCATTTAATAATGGATTCTTATTTTCTACACCCGGCAGCCGAGGGAAAGTCGTGATTGAAAATACCGATAAAATCATTGCCGGTATCCCCATGGATAGCCCTGAGTTTTCTCAGCTTGATGTAGCCAGGGAGGCGTTAAAGAATTTTGATTATGAATGGGCCAAATTGACATTAAATACCCAAGGAGATTCCCTGGTTGTCAATATGGAATTGGACGGTAAACCCGCAGGACTTTTACCCTTTGAGTATAAAAAAGAATTCGGCGGTTTTATAAGGGTGGATGCTTCCAGTCCGGGATCACATTTTCAGGGTATAAAGCTGGATGTAAATTTAAAACTTCCCTTTAACGAGGTCATGAAATTTGGTAATCAGTTAAGATCAATATTGAAATAAAAAAAGGAGAGCCCATGAACAGAAATCGGATGGTAGCAGCATTCTTCCTGATTCTTTATGTTTTTCCAGGCTGTCAGTCAACCCATCAGGTAGAAGTCAAGCCCGTTGAAATTAAGCCCATTCATATTACCATTGATGTGAATGTTCGGGTTGAAAAAGCCCTGGACAGCTATTTTGATGATCTTGAAGCTGCTGAAAATAAAATAAAAAAAGAATAGGAGGCCTTATGAATAGACGTAATTTATGGAAAATAATTCCTTTGCTCATGCTTTTTCTCTTGCTGGTGTCCCCCTGTGCTTTGGCGGATGCCATAAAAGACAGAATGCTCCAGCGGCTTCCGGCCATTGCCGACCTTAAGACAAAGGGAATCATTGGAGAGGATAACCGGGGATATTTAGGATATGTGACCGGAAACCGGGTCATGGAAGACGTGATCGCTGCAGAAAATGCCGACAGAAAAACCGTGTATGAGATTTTTGCAAAACAGCAAAATACCAGTTTAGATGTGGTTGAAACCGTACAGGGGGCAAGAAAAGCAGAAAAGGCAAATCCCGGTGAATTTTACCAAAACCGGGAAGGGCAATGGATCAAAAAATAAATTTTCCCCTGCAAAAAGTTGAGAAAGCTTAAACTGTGATCCCTTAAAGAAAAATCAGGCTTTGGGCAGGATAGCAGACAGCTCTTTTTGGATGCAGAAATAGATATCTTCGTCACTGCCGAAGATATCTATGACATCCTTGTGGTGGATGAGTTTTTCAACAATAAAGGCTGTCAGATAAAGGCTTGCAACATTGGGATTCGGTACAATGGTCCGCAAAGGCGCAATCATATAATCAATATCAAAATCTTCAGCTTTGCACAGGGTGTCCAGGCATCTTGCAATCTGGTTCTCGATGCTGGATTTGGAAACCGTCTCAACCAGTCCTTTTTCAATCAATTTCATGGCAACCTTATTGGAAAAAGCATCGACATTATCCCGGATGGTGCTGATGGTTCTGATTCTTTCGCGCTCTTTGGATGTTTCAATCTTTGAAAGAAGTTTTGCTTCCCTGTTCCCGGTATAAAATAATTTTGCCATTGAATTATCCTTAATTTTGCTTCCAATAATTATATATCAACACAGATGTATATAATAAATGTCATATATTTATCAAGGAAAAAATCTAAAGATCTTCGATAATTATTTGAACGGTGTTGGTTCTGAATTTATTGATTTTGATTTTAAAAGCAATTTTTGGATAATAAACCGGAAGGTTGGCGGGGTCACTGATATTAAAATGAAAAGCTTCGATGGGGTGATTGGAGACACCGGACCGTTCAAGGGTCATTTTTCGATGGGAATTGCCAATGATACAAGACGAGGCCACATTGAGATTTTCACACAAAAAAACAGGTTCGGGATTTTCAGTGCCAAAGGGTCTGAGCCGGTCTATTTCCCTTGCCATATGGATATCAATGTCCTGGGGATCAAGAACGGCATCAATGGTTAAAAATTTTTGAAAATCCTTTTGGGAATATGAGGTTTCAATATAGGTCAGCAATCTTTGATGTAATCGGTTTAAATTGTCTTTTTTGACTGTCAGGCCCGAAGCCATGGCATGTCCGCCGAATTTGACCAGCAAAGGTTCACATTCCGTCAGGGCTTGATGGATATTGATCCGATTAATGCTTCTACAGGAGCCGACGGCATCCCCATTTCCGGTGGAGAGCAAAACCACAGGACAGAAATATTTTTTTGACAGCTTTGAGGCCGCTATGCCGAGAACACTCGGATCCCATCTATCGTCCCATAAAAATAAAAGCTTTGAATTTAACAGATGTGGGTTTTTAACAAGTCTTTTTTCGATGTCGACAATGATCTCCTGTTCGATTTTCCGGCGTTTGGTGTTTAATTGGTCCAAAAGGGCCGCTGTTTTTTCTATCCTTCCCCGATCCGTGTCCGTGAGCTGGGAAACGCAGATTCTTGCGTGGGAAACCCTGCCTGCTGCATTAATTCTGGGAACAATTTTATAGGAAATATCATCCGAATCAATTTTGGTGATATCCAGCCTTGAGATATCGGCCAGTGATCTAAGCCCTGGGCGAAGGCCCTGCCGGATGCGTTTAAATCCGGCAATACAGAGCGACCGGTTGATATGAACCAGGGGAACCATATCACCGATGGTCCCGATGGTAAACAGATCCAGGCTGTCCAGCAGATTGGGTTCAGTGAGTTCTTCCCAGAATCCTTTCTCCCTCAGGAATTTTCGCAGGGCCATGACAAGGAAGAAGGCAACGCCGACACCTGCAAGATAGTTCAGACAGGACTCGCAGTCTTCACGTTTCGGGTCGATCACGGCAAGGGCATCGGGCAGTTTAGGACCCGGTTCATGATGATCCGTAATGATGACGTCAATGTCTTCCAGGCCGGCATCCCTCACCGCCTCAAGACTCGTAACCCCGCAGTCGACCGTAATGATCAGGTCCACATCCTGGTCCCTTGCCATCAAAATATGATCGGCCTGAAGACCATACCCTTCTTTTATTCTGTGGGGGATATACCACGAAATATCGGCATGGCAGTATTCTAGAAAATCAATGAGAAGTGCGGTGGCCGTAATGCCGTCGGCGTCAAAATCGCCGAATACAAGGATTTTTTCCCTGTTTTCAAGGGCTTCATAAATTCTTTGTACGGCCAGGTCCATGTCTTTTAATAAAAACGGATCAGGCAGATTTTTAAGACTTGGATTCAGAAAAGATTCAGCATCCCGGGCGGTCACTATATTTCTTGCCGATAAAAGTTTTGCCAGGAGAGGATGACAATTCAATCTTTCAGTTAAGAGTTCGACAGCAGCCTTGTCAGGTTCAGAGTATGTGAGTATCGTATCCATGCTAATGTGATATTTTATATAAGCAAACGGTTATAAAGTCAAATCGTGCGGATGGTTTTGACGGCCCTATTCTTTTATTGACTTGAAACGCTTTTAAATGGATACTGTGGACATTTTTGGGATTTTGTGAATCAATAACCGGACAGCATCATTTGAGAAAGGAAATCGCAAATGGAATTTGATGAATTGATAAAAAAAAGACGCAGTTGCAGGGCATTTAAACCGGTTCCCGTTACCGAAGATCAATTACAGGCCATTGTAGCGGCAGGGCAGTGGGCTCCAAGTCCGCTGAATGAGCAACCCTTTGAATTTATATCGGTGACTGATCCCGCGGTTAAGGCGCAGATTCAGAAAACAGGGATTGAAGCCAAACAGACCATTGAGGACAATAACGGGCCTGCCTGGGCAAAAAAATATCCCATGAATTTTATCGGAGAAGCTCCCCTGATCCTGGTGGTTGTCTATAATCCCAATAAAGGCGGACTGGGAAATTATTTCGGGCAACCCCACGGCGCCCTTCAGGCCACTTCCGCCTGTATCCAGAATATGCTGCTGAAGGCTACGGATCTTGGCCTTGATTCTTTATGGTTTACTTTTTTCAATCCAGCTTCTTTGAAAACCGTTCTTGATATTCCGGCAGAGCTGGATGTGGCCGGTGCTGTTTTGATTGGAACACCTGCCATGGAGGCCAAAGCCCCGCCCAGAAGATCACCCAAAATTCACAGAGACCGTTTCAGTAAGGAAAATTAAATAAATTCATGGATATGGCGTATAAAGAATACCGGGTGGATAAAACAAAAATTGGTTTTATTAAATTTATTTTTGAAGCCCATGAAGGAGTTGCCGTTGCCACCACCCTTGATGCAAAAACAGGTCATATCCGACTTGCCATAGCGCCGGACAGGATAGAAACGGCTATGCTGGTGGTTGAGGATTTAAAAAAGGATTTTATGTTTGATGAAATCTAGCAGATATGCCTTTATTTACACCATTGGCTGCCAGATGAATGTCTATGATTCCGAGAAGCTCGCATCAATTCTGAATTCCTGTGGGTTCGAAAAAACCGATGATATGGACAAAGCCGATGTGGTGGTCTGCAATACCTGTTCGATCCGGCACAAGGCAGAGGAAAAAGCCTATAGTTTCTTGGGTCGATTCAGCCGGATCAAGAAAACCAAGCCGCATCTGATTACGGTGATGGCCGGTTGTGTGGCGCAGCAGGAAGGAGAGAAAGCCTTTGAGAGGGTTCCGCACCTGGATATTGTCTTGGGAACCCAGGCTTTTTCACGATTCAACCGGCATATCCAGGCGATTCAATCCGGCAGTTCCAGGATAGTGGATATTGAAGACTCGCCGGCGATCTATGAATCTCTTCCGGATTCCAGCACTTTTGAAGAAAATAAGGTTTCAAAATTTGTCACCATCATGCAGGGATGTGAGAATTTTTGCACCTATTGTGTGGTTCCCTATGTCCGTGGAAAAGAAAGAAGCCGGAAGCCGGACCATATCATAGAAGAAATAACGCTTCTGGCTGGTTCCGGTGTAAAGGAGGTGACCCTTTTGGGGCAGAATGTGAATTCCTACGGAAAAAAAGAAGGGGAAATCTCCTTTCCCGAGCTTTTGAAAAAAATCAATCAGATTGACGGGCTCTATCGCATCCGCTTTGCCACATCTCATCCCAAAGACCTTTCCATGGATCTGATGCATGCCATCCGGGATCTTGAAAAAGTCTGCAACCACCTTCATCTTCCCGTTCAATCAGGATCTGATCGGATTTTAAAAAAGATGAACCGGGGATATACAAGACAGCAGTACCTTGATAAGATTTCTGAATTAAAAAGACAATGCCCTGATATCTCACTCTCCACGGATATCATTGTCGGGTTTCCTTCAGAAACTATTGAGGATTTTAATGATACCCTGGATCTCGTCCGGGCGGTCGAGTTTGATTCCATATTTGCTTTTGCGTATTCCAACAGGTCCTCTGCTCCTGCGGCAAAATTTTCAGCCCAGCTTGATGAAAAAGAAAAACTTGACAGGCTGAATCTTTTATTACAATTACAGGAAGCTTATACCGAGAAGAAGAACAAAGAGCAGATCGCCAAGACCCTGGAAGTTCTGATTGAAGGAAGAAGCAATAAAAAACACGATGGGTATGAGTTTTTTGAAAAAAACATGGAACAGATGACCGGTAGAAGCGAATCCAATAAAATTGTGCATTTCCCATCCAGCCGTTTCAAGATTGGGGATATGGTCAGGATTAGAATTGAAAATGCATATCCTCATTCCCTGTGGGGACATCCGGAGTTGAATTGATGATGAAAAACAGATCGGTGAAAATCGGGCGCAATGATTTATGCCCGTGTGGCAGCGGAATAAAATATAAAAACTGCTGTCGAAATTTGAAGATAGAAATGAATATCAAGGAAGAATATAAGAAAAAATATGACATCCGTTTAAAAGAACTCCACGAAATTGAAGGTATCCGTAAATGCGGAACGCTTTTAATGTCTATTCTGAACCAGGTTGAATTGATGATACAGCCGGGTCTCAAGACCGAGGACATCAATACTTTTGTCCATGAACAGACCATCCGGGCCGGAGCAGTGCCGGCCCCTTTGCATTACCGGGGATTCCCCAAAAGTGTCTGTGTTTCCGTAAACGAGGTGATCTGCCACGGCATTCCCGGAGACCGGGTGCTTAAGGACGGGGACATCGTAAATGTGGATATTACCCCCATTATGAATGGATATTATGCCGATGCCAGCAAAACCTTTTTTGTCGGGACCCCCACGGAAAAAGGACGTAAAATAGTCAGCGTGGCTGCCGAATCCTTGAAAAGAGGGATAGGGGCCGTCACCCCCGGCGCTACCCTCGGGGATATCGGTTATGCCATTCAAAGCTATGCAGAATCACAGGGCTGTTCCGTAGTCCGGGAATTCGTCGGACACGGGGTGGGAACAGATTTCCATGAACAGCCCCAGGTCCTTCATTTCGGCACCAAAGGAAAGGGGATTGTCCTTGTACCGGGTATGGTGTTTACCATTGAACCCATGGTCAATCTGGGGAAAAAAGAGCTTCATGTGCTTGAAGACCGATGGACGGCCGTTACCAATGACGGATCACTGTCTGCCCAGTTTGAGCAGACGATTCTTGTAACGGAAAACGGATGGGAAAGCCTGACCCCTTATGAGCTTTAAAAGCGTTGGAAAGATTTTTTTTCGTATGCTTATATTGCATTTATAGGGCTGAGTTCCGCTGTTCTGTTTTTTATTGCCCTTTTCATCCGTTTTTTCACCCACTTTTTTGATAAACGCCTCATCCTCCTGAATCTTTTTTCATCTTTCTGGGCATCCCTGTATATCTGGTTCATGCCCATATGGTCGGTAAAAATTATGGACCGCCATAAAATGAATATGAAAAAATCCTATATCATTGTTTCCAATCATCAAT
>JAABTB010000106.1 GCA_011390085.1 Desulfobacula sp. | reverse complement strand
CCCTTTTTGAATCCCTTCACCAGACCGGGAGACGAGTTTCAGGGGCGCCCAGGGCGGGGTCAGCCTGGCGATGGCCCCGTTTCTTTCATGCCATGAAAAAACCGCTTCAACCGGAGCATTGATCCGGGTCTTTTTTATATAAATATCACTCTTCATGACTTGCTCGTAAATTAATTCATCCATTGATTTTGCGGTTCTTATACTATAATAATAATTTTTAAGTTTAAACCCTTTTTATCGGGGCAAAGATTTAATATCCAAAGGCACATTCTTTGCAGAGCCTTACGGATGTTGCGTTAGCCTGAATGCCGGCTAACTTTTATTGAATGATAACAATTAACGAATGGATAATGGGAGGATTTATCATGAACAAATATGAATGTTCTGTATGCGGCTATGTGTATGACCCTGCCAACGGCGACCCTGACAACGGCATCGCGCCGGGAACCTCATTTGAAGACTTGCCGGAAGACTGGGTCTGCCCCCTTTGCGGGGCTGCCAAAGAAAACTTTGAAAAAATGGATTGATACTCAAACAGGGAGGCCGTTAAAAATGTATAAACCCATTGAAATAGCGGATGGGATCTATTCTGTAGGATGCCGAGACTGGGATATCAGGGACTTTCACGGATATTCCACCTATGAGGGAACGACTTACAATGCATTTCTGATTCTTGGCGAAAAAAACATTCTCATTGATACGGTCAAGGAAAAATTTGGAGATGAGCTTATTTCCAATATCAGCAGGATCATTGACCCTAAAAAAATCGATATTGTCATCAGCAACCACACGGAAATGGACCATTCCGGCGCCATCCCCAAGGTGCTCCACGCCATTGGAAAAGACACACCCCTGTATTGCTCAAAAATGGGTGCCAAAAACCTGAAAAGCCATTTTAACCGGGATTTTAATTTCAAGGTGGTGGGAACCGGGGACGAACTGAAAGTCGGCAACAGGACCTTTTCATTTATTGAGACAAAAATGCTTCACTGGCCGGACAGCATGTTCACCTATCTTGTGGAGGATGCCATCCTGTTTTCCAGCGACGCCTTTGGACAGCATTATTCCGGGGATAAGTTCTTTGATGATGAAATCGGAGATGAGATCATTCCCCATGCCAGAAAATACTATGCCAATATCCTGCTCCATTTTTCACCCCGGGTTCAGGCTCTTCTGAAAGATGTTGCCAAAATGAACCTGAAGCTGAATATGATCTGCCCGGATCACGGCATCATTTGGAGAGACAATCCTTCCAAGATCATTGAGGCCTACGACAAATGGTCTAAGCAGGAACCGGCAAAAAAGGTGGTTGTGATATTTGATTCCATGTGGGAAAGCACCACAAAGATGGCCAGGGCCATTACCAGCGGCATAGAATCCGAAGATGTACATGTCAGGCTCATGAACACCCGGAAATGGCACAGAAGCGATATCATGACGGAAATCATAGATGCCGGCGCCATTGCCGTGGGATCACCCACCCTGAACAACAGCATTTTCCCTGTTATTGCCGATGTCATGACCTATATCAAGGGCCTCCGTCCACAGAATAAAATTGCTGTGGCCTTTGGTTCCTATGGATGGAGCGGAGAAGCCGTCAATATCCTGAACAAGGAATTTGCCGAAATGAAACTCGATATTATTGATGAAGGTATAAAAGTTCAATATGTTCCGAATGAGGAAGATCTGAACAGATGTTTTGATCTGGGCGTAAAAATAGCAAAAACATTAAAGGAAAGGTTATCGTAAATAAACAGATAACCCGGAGGAAGCATGACGAACGAATTTAATGCAGACGATATATTTGAAATGGCCGTAAAAATTGAGCAGAATGGAGCCGTTTTTTACCGGGATGCAGCCGGTCAGGTTGAAGAAAAAAAAAATAAGGAATTTCTTCTGGAACTTGCCCGGATGGAGGATGAACATGGCGTTATTTTTTCCAACCTGAAAAAAGAATTGACAGCCCGGGAAAAAATGGTAACAACCTTTGATCCTGAAGACGAAAATATCCTTTATCTGAATGCCTTTGCCGATTCAAAGGTGTTTTTCAAAAAGGAAAAACCGGACAACAATCTTAAAAATATTCTACACTGCGCCATCCAGACGGAAAAGGATTCCATTGTCTTTTATCTTGGAATCAAGGAATTGGTTCCGGAAAAACATGGCCGATCAAAGATAGATACCATTATCAAAGAAGAAATGGGGCATATCCGGCTTCTTGCAGGTAAATTGACTGAGCTTTATTGAGTTCTATCGATATCTCTTGAACAAAAATCCCCTGGTGGTCTTACCATCAGGGGATTTTTGTTTTCAGAAAAATAAAAGGGCTAGGCTTTCCAGAGGCCGTGAAGATTGCAATACTCCCTTGCCACCACCTTTGCCGCATCGGTTTTAAACTCGGCTCTGGGGGCATCGGTCGGGGTCAGCATCTGTCTTTGAACAAAGGTGTTATCCTCTGAAGCAAGCTCAATCCATTCAATCCAGTGATCATTGCCCATGGGATGCGGCACACTGCCGACCTTTACCACATACCCGCCCTGAATTTTTTCAATAACCGGAACATGCTTTTCCTTTGCAGCATCCACTGTATTCTCCACCAGCCTGTCCATGGGCTGGCCGCAACACATTACCGGCGGTTCTTCGCCGTGAAGAACCTGTACAATATTTCCGCATTTGCCGCATTTGTAAATACCCATTTTTTCAGCCATCTACGATCTCCTTTAGTTTATGTTGAGGTTAATAAATTCATATTAAAAACACGTCTAACCCGAAAGGCTGAACCCGTTTTTATTTTCAGGGAATACTTCATGTATATCCAATCTAAAGTTTATTTTCCACAAAAAAATCCGGTTTTTTCATGCTCAATAAAGTTCCGAGCATCCGTTGGGTCAATTCCTCTTCATTTTTTGTGGCAGCCTTAAAAATAGAAGCCATCTGATAATAAATCTCGTTTTGAGATCTTATGGCAAAATAGGAATGTGCCTGATGTGGTATTTTCAAATTTTGTTGTTTGCCTCTTTTTGAGCGAGTCATATGTCATCCCTCCTGGATTTTTTTTCTAAAAATTAATACAGCAAACATCATACCAGATGATAAAAAACCTTCCATTTTCCTGAAATACTTCCGGAACAAGCGACGGACATAGAATGGAGCTTATAAAAACCGATGAAACGGAACCGAGACAGTCATGTGTCAAAAAATCGTGTCAATCCAAAAAAAGCAAGACATCACTGTACTGACCAAAGCGAAAAAGAAAAAATAGGAATAAAAGAAATTCGATTTAATAATCCGATGATGTATTCTAACAGAAAAAGAATTGGTATTTCAACCCATTTTTTATCAAAAGACTCTTTTTTATAAATCTTTAAGGCGAAAAAAATCTGGAAATCCAAGGGACGGATCAGACTAACCCATTTTCCACTGTTTTCTGATTTCCTCCATGTGATCAACCAGAATTCCCATATAGGTTTCTTCCATGTCAAGCATGATTTGGTCTTTTTTCCTGAGCCATTCCGACAGCCAGGCAAACCTTAAGGCCAGCAGATATTCGGGAAAGAATCGCCGGCCTGTTTCGCTGATCACAGACGTCTTTTGGATCTCTTCCAGAAAGGTCATGACCATGGACATTCCAAGGCCGTTGGGGTTTTCAATCCCGGCACAGCCCACAAGATTGGCCGCATCGTACAGATCCGGCTTGATGCCGGCAAATTCCCAGTCAATGACGGCCTTTATCTTTTCCTGATGCCAGATGACATTCAAAGGATGAAGGTCTCCGTGACAAAACGAAAGCGGCAGATGGTCATGGGCCTGCATAAACCCGGATTCAAGGAATCTTAAAAAAGGCAGAAATTTTTCATAAACCGGCCCATCATGAATTTTCATCTCGCTGAAGAGTTTATAAATATAGGCTTTGAGGGAAAATTGAGGAAAGGATAAAACTGTTTCAATTCCTTGGGAGGCCCTTTGCATCCGGGCCAGAAACAAGGCAAAGCTTTTTCCCATGTCCGATGAATCAAGATAATCCGGTCTTTTCAGGTCTGTTCCGTCGAGAAAAGAAGAAATCTGAAAGCACCCTTCCCTGAAAAACGGCAGGAATTCTCCCTGATCCGATTTCCGGTATGGCAGGGCTTCGAAGAGTCCCTGGCGGTTTAAAAAATCAACCGCCTTTGCCACCTGATCCCGGATCGAAAATTTTTCTGCCGGGAATTTTTCCAGCAGAAAAAGCCTGCCGCTCCCATCCTGGACCACAGCCCGAGAAACTGTCCGTTCAGGACTGCCCGGGATCTCAATATCTGTTCGAATCTCTTTAAACTCAATTTTCCATCGATGAGAGAGCCATTGAAGGAATTCTCCCTTTGACGGATCAGAGAATTCTTGCAATGGCGGACTCCAATTGTTCCCTTGGCAAGGCGCCTAGAAGAGTGTCCAAAATCCGGCCGTTTTTTACGAGGAACAGGGTGGGAACACTGGAAATGGAATATCTGGATCCGATTCCGGTATTTTCATCCAGATTCAGCTTGGCAATCTTCAGCCTTCCCTTGTATTTTTCCGCGAGCTGATCAAGGATCGGGCCAACTGAACGGCATGGCCCACACCAGGGCGCCCAGCAATCCACCAGGACAGGGAGTGCTGATCCCAGCACCTCCCTGTCAAAGGTGGCATCAGTCACATTTACGGGACGGCTTAAGATGTCCTTTGGCAAAACTGTTCCACACTTTCCGCATTTCGGGATTTCATTGATGCGTGATACCGGAACCCTGTTTTTTGCCGAACATTTTTTGCATACCAATATCAAGCTGTCAGCCATGATAGTCATCCTTTAGAACAAAGCGGTAATACTTTTCCCATAGGCCTGGGCAGCCTGGATACCACCTTGTACCCAGCTTGCCTTAAGCATCAGGGGGCCTGATACCATTTTCATTTCATAAATATTGGCCATGGTATCAAAAATCCTGCCGGGGGCCTCACCACTCCAGCCGTAAGCACCGAAGGCTCCCCCGATTTTGTCCTTGAGTTCCGCCCGTTCCGCAATAAACAGAATCTGTTTCATGGAAGTGATCATTTCGCCGTGATAGGTGGCGGACCCAAAAGCATATCCGTCATAACCCTTTAAATCCTCTTCCGTTTTTATATCCCCGGTTTTCTTGATCACGGCCTCATGCCCTGAGATGCGGACACCTTCGGCAATCAGATCTGCTATTTTTTTTGTCTCATCGGCCCTTGACGCATACACAATCAATACTTTTCCCATTTTTTCTCTCCTGTTTAATCCTGGTGAAATAAAATTCTTGAATCCGCCATTTTCAGGTTTTTTGTACCCGTCATAAACATGGCTTTTTTCAATGTCTTATGAACATGCTCCAGATGCAATTTTACACCCAGGGTCCCGGCTCCCACGGCAGCCCGGATAATGTCCCGGCCCAAAAGAACTGCATCGGCCCCCAGGGCCAGCATCTTTAAAACATCATACCCGGTTCTGACGCCTCCGTCGGCGGTGAGAATCATTGATTTTCCCACCTTTTTACGGATCAGGGGCAGGACCGTGGCCACTCCCGGTGTTGAATCCAGAACCCTTCCCCCATGGTTGGAAACGGCGACGACACGAACCCCTGCATCAGCACATTTCTGCGCCTCCTCCGGCATCATGATGCCCTTGGCAATAAAGGGCAGCGAGGTAAACCGGACCAACTCTTCAATATCTTTCACACTCTTTTTAAACACCGGCTGGCCCTGGCGGGCCATGATGGTGGACCCGCAGCCGTCCAGATCAACGCCCACAGCTTTGCACCCATATTCTTCCGCTGTTTCAACGAACTTTTTCAACACATCCTGGGACCTGGGTTTGAATATGGGTATCCCGTATCCGTTGCAGGCTTTCATGGCATTAAGCGAAGGGTGGTTTTCCCGGGTGTAAAACCAGGTGTCGCCCCGAAGGCCCATGGTTCCCGCTTCTTTTGACCCTCTTAATACGGAAATGCAGAACTGGGTTTCATCCATGGCCTCATTGTATTTTTGGGCTCCTGCCGTTGAAGCTGCCAGCACCGGAAATTTAAGATCCACCCCGAGAAAGGAGCAGGAAGTATCCGGTTCAAAATGATCTCCCAATACCGACATATTGAACTCAATTCCGGCCAGAGCCTCGGTATTGGCCCGGAATGATCTTCCCTGACCGGCCCCGCCAAGGCCAATGGGTTTTCCATAGGCCTCTCTCTGGCAGATCTTATCAAAATTGCCGTCGCAGGACGGATAGGCCGCGCAGATGCCCTTGAGTTTAGTTCTGGCCATGTCCCTGACCTGTTCCAATGTCCCGGGCACCTCTTCCATGTTCATAATCATCCGGTCATCGGCCCGGCAGACCTCGCAAAAAGCGGGTTTTTTTTCAGCTTTTAATATTTCATAACAGACGGAACAATACCATTGATTCATTCCTGATCTCCTTTTTTTGAGTTGGGCTCTGCCAAGAATATCATTAATATATTATCCTTTGCCATACCTGTTTTCTCTGTTATGTGTTTTTTCCATTGGAACCATTAATAATTATAATGCATTATAGCAAAATTCAGACCATGATTATCAATTTTTGTTATTGAATCCTGAATTGTTTTTTTTTGAATTTTAACCTTGCCAATATGGCATCAATTATGCAAAAATTTATATCTTGTAACACCTGAACAGAACCGTTTCTAAAACCTGTCCCATTCTAAGGAGAAATACATGCCCGAAAATAATACAACTTTATATGCATTAAGTACATGCAGCCATTGCAAATCAACCAAAAAGCTGCTTTCCGAATGCAATGTGGAATTCAATTATATAGAGGTGGATGACCTGGAAGGCGAAGAACGAAAAGCCATTCTGGCAGAAATCAAAACCCTTAACCCGCGTTGTTCCTTTCCGACAATCAAGATAAATGACACCGTTATTGTGGGATTTAAGGAAAAAGAAATAAAGGAGGCATTGGGAATCGATCATGAAAGTTGAACAACTGTATCAGGCATTAAAAAAATCCCAGGAAGCCAAGGACATCTATTTTAACAAAGACAAAGACCTTGTGTTTGAACTCCTTGAAGCCCTGTTGCTGAACAAGGACCGCTACGGATATATGGCCTGTCCCTGCAGACTGGCCTGCAATGACAGGGAAAAAGACAAGGATATCATCTGCCCCTGTGTTTACCGGGAACCGGATTTAAAGGAATACGGGGCCTGCTTCTGCGGTCTTTATGTGTCAAAAGCCGCGCATCACAAAGAGGCCGATACGGAATACGTTCCAGAACGGCGACCCCCTGAAAAAATATTCTAGTTCCTGAGGCAAACCTGATGAATGAATGGATGTCTATTC
>JAABTB010000105.1 GCA_011390085.1 Desulfobacula sp. | reverse complement strand
GCCGTATTTATCCGGCCCGGATTTTTTTTGATGCCCTTTTAAAATTGCCGGCGGAAATTATCCCTGATCTGATCGTAAACCCTGAGGCCCTTCTCCAGCAGGAAGGAAAGCTCATCCGGGTCGGAATCTTTAATGAGGCGGTAAACGGGTATATCAAGCTTGGATTTGAATTTGAAGGACCTGGGGGAGGGCGGGTCGTATTTTTAAAGGGCCGTGAGTGGGCTGTCTGGCA
This sequence comes from Desulfobacula sp., assembly GCA_011390085.1. GTDB lineage: Bacteria > Desulfobacterota > Desulfobacteria > Desulfobacterales > Desulfobacteraceae > Desulfobacula. The sequence goes on along the minus strand of JAABTB010000105.1, from coordinate 7,133 downwards.
GTTGAGTCTGAACCTGAAGGAAAAGGTGAAATGAATCTTTTCTTAAGGGTTAGCGCCATTGTCCGGTTCTGCTTTTTTATGGGGCTGATCCTCGTTTCTCTTGGAAGCCTCTCAGGGATGTTCCTGGTTTTTTATACGGCAAAAGATCTGCCAAAACTGCCTTTTCCCTTAAGCAAAATTATAGAAACTCCCCAGACCCAGGTCTATGCATCAAACGGCCAGGTTTTGATCCGTCTGGGAGAAAGACAGGTGGTTTCCCTGGATATGGTATCCAAAAATTTTATCAACGCCATCCTGGCAACAGAAGATCATCTTTTTTTCGAACACCGGGGCATAAATAAACTCAGAACCTTAAAAGCCCTTTATGTAACCCTGACATCACCCTCCGGAAAAGTGGAAGGGGCTTCGACCATTACCCAGCAACTGGCCAAAAATTTATTCTTCAGCTTTAAAAAAACCTATACTCGGAAATTTAAAGAATTTCTCGTGTCCCTGCAGATAGAAGCTTCCAGCACAAAGGAAGAGATTTTGCAAACCTATATCAACCAGATCCATTTCGGGGCCGGAGCCCAAGGCGTGGAAAAAGCAGCCCAGGTTTTTTTTGGAAAAACAGCACTTGATTTAACCCTGCCCGAAGCTGCATTGCTTGCAGGGCTCCCGAAATCCCCGACCCATTATAATCCTTTCCGGCATTATGATCTTGCCCTCAAACGCCGGGATATCGTCTTAAACAGAATGGTTCAGGCCGGGTTTATTTCTGATGCTGACGCCCGGCAGGCCATGCTGGCAAAACCTGAACTTCATCATGAACAATCAGACTCCAGAACCGGCAGCTATTTTCTGGATGCCCTGATCAGTGAGCTGATTTCAAAATATGGGGAAGATGTGGTGTACCATGGCGGAATAAAGATCTATGCAACCCTTGATACAAGACTTCAATCTTATGCACAGCAATCCTTGAAGAAAGGACTTGAAAACCTTGATGCCATGATGGGGATAAAAGATGGTGCTGCTGATCATCCCCAGGGCGCTATTGTCGCCATTGATACGGGGTCCGGGGCCGTCAAAGCCATGATCGGCGGAAGAAATTATTACGAAAGCGAATTTAACCGGGCCGTAAAAAGCAGAAGACAGCCAGGCAGTGGTTTTAAACCCTTTCTATATTATACGGCTTTAAAAGATCTGGGATTTCATCCGGCAACCGTTATGACGGACAAGCCTGTTCTTATCCCGGTCAAAGGGGCTGCAGACTGGGAACCTCGGAATTTCAGCAAAACCTTTACCGGCCGGATGATCCTGAAAAAAGCCCTGACCGAGTCCGTCAATACCATTGCAGCCCAGATGGTGGAGAAAGTCGGCCCCGATGCCGTGGTCCGGACGGCTAAAACATGCGGTATAGAAAGTCCTTTGCAAGAGGTTTATTCAGTGGCTCTCGGAACCTCAAATGTAACTCCTTTTGAAATGGCGGCTGCCTTTTCGGTCTTTGCAACCTTAGGTGTGAAGCATGAACCTTTTCTATTCTGGCGGGTTGAAGATGCTTACGGCCGGATCATTTTTGAACACTTTGTCCAGGAAAAAAGAGTTCTGGACCCTTCCATCACCTATCAGGTGGTGGATATGATGAAATCCGTTATTGATACCGGTTCCGGAAAGTCCATCCGGCAACTGGGTTTTAACCGGGCTGCGGCAGGGAAGACGGGGACTACGGATAATTTCAATGATGCCTGGTTCACAGGGTTTACTCCAACCCTGTGCGCTTCCGTCTGGACCGGATTTGATAGGGAAAGAAAGCTTTTGGACCGCAATAATATCGGCATCACCGGTGGAAGAGGGGCTGCACCCATATGGGCTGATTTTATGATGAATGCCGTGAACTCGGATCCTGAGAGGGACTTCCCGATTCCCGATAATGTTCATTTTGAAACAGTGGATGCGGTCACCGGCTGCCCGCCGGAAGGACAAGGGGAGGGCCCTGAGAAGATGAGTGTTCCCTTAAAGACGGAACAGCAATTATGCCGGGATGAACCATAATGATCCGGATCTTAAGAAATATAGGTGTTTGGCTCTGGATTACCGCTCTTTTTTTTATCCCGCTGGGGTTTTATCTGATATCCGGAATTACAAAAATTTTTCCGGATATCAATCCGATTGGGCCCTTATGGTTCATGGTGGCCGGTTTTATCCTGTTGCTCGGGCTTTTAATGGATATGGCCGGGAAAAAGGTTGTGGCCAATCTTATTAAAGAAGCCCAGGCCTTGGAGAGGGCCGGATTAAACACCAAGGCCGAAAAAAAATATACCAGGACCTTAAGGTTTTATGATACCTTTCTTTTCGGATTGTTTTCCGCAAGACGGACAAGCCGGCGAATATCCGGCGCCATCGCAAGGTTCAAACTGAATACATCAATTGGAAATGAGAATTTTAATCTGGCCACCGCCATGTATTTAAAAATGAATCCAGCCGATGAAGCCATGGCGGAGCGCTGGCTCAGACAGGTGCAGACATCCCGGAAGCTCAGCGCTCTCGATCAGGAGGTTCTAACCTTGCTTGCCGAAACCTATTATACCCATAAACCCATGTCTGAACGGGTGTCGGATATTTTTCAGAAATCCGGAAAGAGGGATTATGCTGCAAAAAAAATGTATCCGCTTGAGCAAAAACCCCCTTCCTTTGCAAAGGCTTACCCTATAGCAGGTTCTGCACTTGCTGACCCCGGCGAAACCCTTGAAAAGCAAAAGCCCTATTCCCAGCCGATAATAAAACCGGTCAAGAAAGCCAAGATAAAACAGAAGATTGAGATTGGAAAATATATTCGGGCGGTTTCAGAAAGAGCAATCGGTTTAATTCAATTTTTAGCCGGCAGTGCCGGCTCTGTTTTCAGTTTTCTGATTTTATCGGTTCATCGGGTGTATGGATTTATCAAAGAGCATGAAAAGGCTCAATCCTATCTTAAAATAGGGTTTCTGGGATTTGTTTCGATTTGCCTTACGGCTTTCATCATGAATACCATATCCCATATGGTTAAGCCGAATCCTCCACCTGCTGAAAAAATAGTGGAAAAAATAGATATCCGCGTGGTCAAGCCTTTTACCATACAGGTTTCGGCATATCTGAAAAAGGAATTTGCCGATATTTATGTGAACAATCTGAAGGAAAAGGACATTGAGGCAACCGTGAAAAAGGTGGATGGCGGGGGGAAAACCTGGTTTGTGGTCCGGGTTTCTGAATTTGCGGATAAAAAAAGCGCCGACAGCTTCGGTCAGCACTTAAAACAGCAAAAAATCATTGATGATTTTTTTGTCACCAATAAGTGAGTCTGAAGATTTGCCGATGGAGATCTTGAAATTTTAAAATCAGAAATTGATCACCTTGTCGGCCAATTGCATGGAGGTGACAACATCCAGCATATTGGTGGTTTCCCCCGCCTTTTTTTCTTCCAGTAAATTAAAATGCGTCAGGCAGGCCCCGCAGACCAGGATACTGACCCCGGAGGATTCCAATTCCATGAGTTCATTCAGAATTGCCGAGTCCTTTACGGCAAATTTTACACCGTCATTAACAAACACGATTCTCCAGAGATCAGTTCCCATCTCTTTCAGGGTTTTTATAAAATTGACCATGAGTTTTTGTCCGAGATCGTCATCCCCTTTTCCCATATTCCGGGAGGAGATCATGACGAGGATTTTTGGGTGGTCGGATTTTTTCTTGATTTTTATGGATTCCGGACGGCCTTCAAGCTTTTTTGCGTTTTCCGGGTCCCTCCGGCCTGAAACCGTTGAAACGCCTCCATTCGATTCAACAGAGACGTTGAATCCCTGGAAATTCAGAAACCGGCTGACATTTTCAACGGCCGCATCATTATCGACAATGACCTCTATTTCAACGGCAGCATCTGCTTCCAGGTATTTTTTTGTTTTCAGTACCGGTTCCGGGCATTGAAGCCCCCGGCAGTCAATCGTGTCTTTTAGCATCATACGCTCCTTATTTTTAATAATGGAATTGTATGAAGTCTCCTCTGCTTCGTCAAATCGCAATATCCAATAGAAATCAAATTCATTATTGAAAATCCGGATATTCAAAGCCGGCATTTAAAATGATTTGACAGCCAAGGTCATATATGGAAATATTTTTCTTATAGGAGCCACCATCATCGATTCAAAAGGAGAAGTCCATGATCATTATTTCAAATGTCAGTTATCCCCCTGAAAGCACCAAGGAAATTGCAAGACGCTACCTCAAAGCACCTGTTTTGCCGGAGTTTCTGACCAAAAGAGGTCCCTATGTTTCTTCCAGCATGACGGGCGGTATGAATTCCATCACATTTTATGAGCTGGACAACAGCCGGCTGGCAGAAGGGCTAAAGGCCATCGGGGAAAGCCTGGCCATATATTTTGGCGTACCCGGGTATAGCTATGACCTGAAACCCTATTTTGAGCTTGAAGAAGGCTTGGCTATTCTCGGTCTTTAATCTTTTTTGACGATTGAATGGCCCAGGCGCAGATGTGCTCAAAATCCTTGAATTTCCATTTGACAGGGAATTCAAGACATTGCCGGGGTTTCACCGCATTAATACGGCAGCCGTTATCGTTCAGAAACAGGCATTCTCCGTTTTCTTTTTCCTTTAAGGACAGGCCTAGTCTATCTCTTGTGAGAATCGTGCAGGTTTCAATAAAATGACGGACATCCATTGAAAGAAATGCGGAGATGATGTCGGCCTCATTTTTTTCAAGACGGACATATCCTTCCTGACGGCAGCAGGCACCACATTTAAGGCATTTAAACCCTATCAGATCCGGAATCATATCTCTAAGCTTGAACACAGGCTTCATCGGAAGGGGTATTAAACTGATCAGAGAAAAGTTCAGTGCTTTCCTCAAGTATCGAGCGGACAAGGGCCTGTGATGTCTGCCTTTTTCTGGAAAGCCTGACCCGGCCGTTTTCAATCACAACCTCTGCAGGCATGGGGCGAAGGTTGTAAACCCCGCCCATGGCATAGCCATAAGCCCCGGCATCGTTGATAGAGAGAAGGTCTCCTTCCCTGATTCTGCTGATCCTTCTGCTTTTGGCAAACAGGTCCCCTGTTTCGCAGATATTTCCACAGATATCATATTCCATTTTTTCATCTTTTGGGTTGCTGACATTTTCAATACGGTGATAGGCGTCATAAAACATGGGGCGGATCAACTGGGGGAACCCTGAATCCGTTCCACAGATGGTTTTTTTGCGATTGGTTTTAATGGTATTGACCTCAACCAGCAGGCAACCTGCCGTGGCCGTAAGAAATTTTCCAGGCTCAAAATAAAGGGCGAGCTTTTTTCCGTATCTATCGCAGAAGTCTGAAAATAAAGCGATAATATCCCGCCCCATGTGTTTATAATCTATTTCCGTTTCATCCGGGCCATAGGGTACCTTAAATCCGCCGCCGAAATCAAGGAATTCAAGGTCGGGAAAATTATGTTTTACAGCAACGGACATGATGTTTTTCATTGAATTTATGATGGAGTCCGGTTTGATCAGGCCTGATCCGGTGTGCTCATGGAGCCCTATAATTTTAAGTCCATATTTTTTGACAATTCTGAGGACCTTATCTATGTCTTCGAGCAGAATGCCGAATTTTGTCAGATCCCCGCCGGTTTTGATTTTGTCGTGTTCCCCATCCACGACATCCGGATTGAAACGCAGGCACAGCCTTGTCCCCGGATATTGAACGGCATATTTTTCAAGACGGGACAAAGACCCGATATTCATGAGGACTCCTGTTTTCATGACCTCATCGACTTCGGAATCTTTCATATTATTGGCTGTGTATATGATCCGGGAAATATCAAACCCGCAGGCCGTTGCCATATATAAATCTCCCGGGCTGACGGCGTCGATGAAGGCGCCGAGGGAATGCAGGGTTTTTAAAACACTGGGATTGTAATTGGCTTTCATGGCATAACAGATGGTCAGTCCCGGCCATGGAAATGCCGCCTGGAAATAGTGATACCTTTCTTTGATCCGGTCCAGGTCGTAAATATAGGTTGGGGTTCCATAGGTCCCTGCAATTTGGGTCAGTATCCGGGGGGTTAAGTTCATGATGATCTCCGATAAAATTTTAATATTTAGAATAATTGTCCAAAATTTAAACAGAGTCAAGAATAAAATTCTAAATTTTAATAAATTTTGAAAATTATTATCTGAATAGTTAAGACTTATAAGAATAAATTAATATTGGGTCTTGACAGGGTTTCCGGGTTGGATTCAAAAATTGATGCCAGGTTGTTCCGGATATCAACCAGGGTTTGGGCACGGATAAGTTTTTTTAACAATTGGTGTCCGAATTTAAAATTGGCGCAGAAATAGGGGGCATATTTTTTAAATAGCCTTACGGAAAAAGGCTCATCAAAGTGATCCGGAAGAAGGTGTGAAAACCTCAGGGCGGTTTGATGGAAAATATTATTTCCAGGTATAAACCGGTTTGTCCACTGGCTGAAGAGCCAGGGTCTTGCCACCGCCATTCTGCCTATGGACAGTCCTTGGCAGGAGGTCTGCCGAATCATTTTGATTCCGTCTTTTTCCTCAAAAAGGTTTCCGTTGCCGAATACCGGTATAGAGACGGCTTCCTGAACAAGCCGGATCATATCCCATTGGGGCGGGCGGGTCCTTCTGTCCGGGGCAATCCTTGGATGGAAGGTCAGGGCGTCAGCCCCGGCTTCTTCAAACCGTATGGCCATATTAACGGCAGATAGAGAATTGTTTTCCCAACCTGTCCTGAATTTAACAAATACAGGAATGGACACCGCTTCTCTAACTGCTTTTACAATTTTTGATGAAAGCTCGGGATTTTTTAACAGGGCAGCGCCACATCCTTTTTTACAGATTGCCGCAACAGAGCAGCCGAAATTCAGATCCACGCCGAAAAAGCCTTCTTTTTCGATGCGTACGGCAGCAGCGGCCATGCTTTCGGGGTCCGAGCCGAAGATCTGGCAGACAAGATAGCCGAGTTCTTCTTTCTGCCATTTAAAAACCGAGGATGTGCGGGGGTTTTCATGGGGAATGGCTTTGGCGTTGCACATCCCTGTAAAAAGAAGGCCAAAACCCCCGAATTCCGAAACAAGCCTTCTGAATGCAATATTGCCAAGCCCTGCCAT
>JAABTB010000104.1 GCA_011390085.1 Desulfobacula sp. | reverse complement strand
GTGCTCCCGGCGATCCCGACCTGGGCAACAATCAGGGTATTATCCCCGATTTTAACATTGTGTGCAATATGAACAAGATTATCGGTTTTAACCCCATTGCCGATGATGGTGGTGCCGAGAGTTCCCCTGTCAATGGTATTGCATGCTCCTATTTCAGCATCATCTCCAATGGATACATATCCGGTGTGAATGAGTTTCCGATGCTCGTTACTCTCCTGTGCAAATCCGAATCCATCGGAACCGATGACGGTTCCGGAATGGATAATAACCCTTTGGCCGATTCTTGTTCCATCCAATATTGTGGCATTGGGTTTGATAAGCGTCTGATCTCCGATGACCACATCATCCCCGATATAAACACCGGGCATCAGGCGGACATTTTTCCCCATCCGGACATGGTTGCCGATATATACGTTTGCTTCAATGACAGGGTTTGGGCCGAATTCGACAAATTGTCCGATATGGGCACCGGTATGAATAAAGGGTAGCATCTTCTTTTCCGGGTGGAAAAGGGATACCAGTTTAAAAAAGGATAATTTTGGATTGGTGGTTTTCAGCAAAACAGGTCCTATGACCTGTTTTGCGTCAGGATCGAAACTATCAGGAATGATGACAACTCCCGCCTTTGTCAACCAAAGACGACTCAAATACTTTGAATCACATGCAAAAGTGATGTCATGGGCGCCTGCTTCATCAAATGAAGAGATACCCATGACCATAACATTCACATCACCGATAATCTTGGCATCAATGATTCCGGCAATTTTATTTACCGTAAGTTCCATACAAAGTTTTTAATTGGTCTTTGCAGCTTTTAAATTATATTTTTTAATGATCTCGTCTGTAATATCAAATTTTTCAGGAGAATAAAGAACACCCCCTGCTTTTTTTTCAAGAATCAGGGTGTATCCTCCTTCTTTGCCGATGTCAGTGATGATCTGAACCACTTCGTCCTGTATCTTATTCAAGGATTGAACCTCCAACTGCTTGAATTCCCTGTTGAAGTCATCCTGCATCTTTTTAAAATCATTGACACGGCCGCGAAACTCCTTTTCTTTTTCACCCTGTTTTTCCGGGCTTAAAACCAGTTTTTCCCTTTCGTAGGCCGTATTCATTTCATCTAATTTTTCTTTCTCAGCTTTTAATTTACCCTGCAGTTCATTGCCTTTCTCAGTCAGTTGTTTTTGGGTGAGCTTTCCGGTACTGGATTCCGACAATATTTTCTGGAAATCAAAAATCCCTATTTTGGTCGTATCTGCACTGAACACAACAGGAACAAAAGCAAGAAAAAGAAATAGTACGGATACTGTGAATACAATTTTTTTCATTTAAACCTCCAAATGTAAATAATTTAAAAAGAAGCACCGACAGAAAAAGCGAATTCCCCATCACCGGTCTTTTTTATATTTTTCCCGTCAATAACCCAGCCATATTCTATTCTCAAAGGTCCCAAAGGAGAATTCCATCTGAAACCGGTTCCGATACTGGAGAACTGATCTCCAAAATCAAAATCCTCACTGGTACTGTAAACATCCCCACGATCATAAAAGAATACGCCGGCAACCTTGTATTTATCTGTCAACGGAAAGGTTATTTCAGCATTAAGCTGAACATATTTTTCTCCACCTCTTTCTTTGGCATCTCCGGAACGTCTTGCACTAATATCATATTTGCCAAATCCCCTGATGGAATTCATTCCCCCTAAATAAAACTTGGCATAATCCACATCTATACTGTCGTTAGTACGGTCATCGAAATACCCGCCTTCAGCATGCAAAGCACCCGTAAATTTCCAGAAAAGAGGGAAATAAACAGAGGTTTCAGCAAGATATTTTGTGTAGTCAATTTCGCCTCCCAGAAATTCTCCTGCATACTCAACGGAAAATACGTGTTTGAAGCCCTCGGTGGGAATGAACAGATCATCCCTGGAATCATATACAATATAAGGTTTGATGCTGCTGGTCAGAAACGAGCCGGTTGTCATATTGGTAAAAGCGGTTTCCACATTTGAAATCTCAAAATCCTCAATATTATAATTGGCACCGATTTTTGTATAATCAAAAATCTTATAACCCAGCATCAAGGTCATACCTAAGGCTTCTTTATCATAAAATTCATATTCTTTATCTTCCTTATACAGATTGATGCCTCCTGAAACAGGGGTATCCAGAATATAGGGCTCAAAAAAGCTGATATCGTATAGGGTTGTTGCGCCTGATATTTTTGCGGCGATCTTCCCGGTCTGTCCCCGTCCAAAAAGGTTTTTCTCCTGAAGGGATATCATTCCAAAGCCACCATCCTCACTGCTGATCCCGCCGCCGAATGAAAAAGACCCCGTGTCTTTTTCAAGCACCTTAACGTTCAGGTCCACTTTATTTTCTTCTTCTGTTTTAACCGGTATTGTCTCGAGCTCAGCGAAATAATCCAGCCGGTTCAGATTTTTAAAACTTTTCTCAATATTCTCTTTGTTATACAAATCTTGTTCAACAACTTTGAGTTCCCTTCTGATCACCTTATCCCGCGTTTTTGAATTCCCGCTGATATTCACATTCCTGAAATATACAGGCTCCCCTTTATTAATGGAATAGTCCACGGTCATCAGGTGCTCATTCTCAATTTTATCAATCAAAGGGTTGATATGAACATTGGCAAATCCTTGTTGTGAATAAAGATCGGCTATATAATTCATGTCGTTTCTGATTTCTTCCCGATTATAGAGCGCCCCCTCTTTGGATTTGATTTTTTTTAGAATTTCTTCTTTGGTAAGGATAAGATCTCCGGAAAAATCAATCTTTTTGATTTTATACTGGGAACCTTCTTCTATCTTGAAATGAATGGAAATATATTCTTTGCCGATTTCAATATCGGGATCAGATACTTTTGCATCGATGAACCCATTGTTTTTATATAAGGATTCGATTTTTACGGCATCATTTTTTACCTCGGTTTCATTTAAATCTCCTGAAGAGGTAAAAAAGGAAAACATTCCTTTTTCAGATGTGTTCATGGCCTTTTTCAGTTTTTTCTCAGAAAAATATGTATTGCCTTCAAAACTGATTTTTTCAACCCTGATCTTTTCCCCTTCTTCAATGTTAAAAAGAATATCCGCCTGGGAATGTTCAAGGGGCAGAATTTCATAGGTGATTGAACAGTTATGGTAATTTTTCTCCGTATACAGCAGTCTGAGTCGATCCACATTTGAATTAAGGGTGTGAATGTTTAAAATGGACCCTGTTTTGATATTAATACTTTCCATCAATTCTTCGGTTTCATAAATCTTATTTTTTTTGAATCTGATTTCCCGGATACTGGGTTTTTCCTTTACCTTAAAAACTATTTTCACACCCTTGTCATGGGATTCTTTTTCAACCAGAACATCATCAAAATATCCCATGCCATAGATTTTTTTAAGATCCTTTGATATGTTTTCCGGTTTAAAGATGTCCCCGGTGTGAGTATCGAGTATTCTCAGGACAGCATCTTTTTCTATCCGCTTGTTTCCTGCAACGGCAATATCCGTTATAATTTGTTTCTGGTATAATTCACCGATGATTTCTTTGCTGAACTGTGAAACCGATGAAAAAAGATTTTCAAAACTACCCGCTTCGGTAAAGAGAGGAATAGCCCCATTCTGTTCATAGATATTAATCAGTCTTGAATCAATACTGATACCTTCTCCTGCAATAAACAAGGAACCGGTTAAAATATAATCCACGCCTGCTTGGATACCATATGTTTTAAACCGGGTAATATCCCAGTTATTGATATCCGGTTGAGCTTCAGGAAAGATCACGGTCGCTCCCTCTTTCTCAAGGTTTTCGGCGATCATCTGTTTGATTTTTTCCTGAATCTGCTGATTGGGTTTGCTGGCTGAAATCGAAAAGGGAAAAATGGCAATTTTCACATTTGTGTCTGCATAAAGATCACAGGCAAACAGTAAAAAAAATAAAACAGAGCATGTGAAAGCCTTTCTTAAAAAAGATGTATTCATATTTTTTTTCCTAAGTCTCTTGTTTTAGTTTGCAGGAATTATTTTTCCATCCCTAATGGTCACACTTCTTTTCATTATCCGGGCAAGTTCGTTGTTGTGGGTTACAACAATCACCGTCATACCAAGCTCCTTGTTCAACTCTTGAATCAAAACATGCACACTGCGTCCGTTCTTCTGATCAAGATTTCCCGTAGGCTCATCAGCCAGAAGTATCTCAGGATTCATCACGAGAGCCCTTGCCAGTGCCACCCGCTGCTGTTCCCCCCCTGAGAGATCTTCAACTCTATGCCTGAGTCTTAAAGAAAGTCCTACTCTTTCAAGCATATTTATGGCCAGATGTTCAATAGTTTTTTTATTTTTATTCGCAATTAAGCCGGGTATCATCACATTTTCCAACGCTGAAAACCCTTGCAAAAGATAATGAAACTGAAATACAAAACCAATCTTCAAATTCCTGAAACCGGCAAGCCTCTCATCATTATATAAAGAAAGATCATTGCCGTTGAACACAATCTTTCCGGAATCCGGTTTATCAATGGTGCCGATGAGATTCAAGAGGGTTGATTTTCCAATGCCGGATGAACCCACAATAGCGATTGTTTCCCCTTTATAAATATCGAAAACAGCCTCATTCAAGATTTCAATATCCGACGATGCCGAGCGGAAATGTTTTGAAATGGATTGAAGAGATATTAAGGGCAGATTTGTATTATCCATATCTTAATGCCTCAACCGGATCCATTTTTGATGCTTTGTGGGAAGGATAAAGGGTTGACAGAAAACAGATAAGAAGGGCACTGGCGGCTATGGCTAAAACATCCGCATATTCAAGCTGAACGGGAAGGGTGGAAAACGGATAGGCATCGGGCAATTGAATAAAATCATATTTTTTCAGAAAATAGCAGACAATAACGCCTGAGATTGTTCCAATAAATGTGCCGAAAGACCCGACAATCATGCCTTGAATCATAAAGATCCTCCGGATGGTTTTATGAGTGGCTCCCATGGTTTTCAGCACGGCAATGTCCTTGGTTTTTTCCATTACCATCATGATCAGGGCGCTTGCAATATTAAAGGCAGCCACAAGGATAATCAAGGTCAGAATAATGAACATGGCTGTTTTTTCCAGCTTGAGAGCTGAAAAAAGGCTTTTGTTGATCTCCATCCAGTCCCTCATATAAAAAGGGTAGCGAAAGATGTCTGCCAGACTGTTTTTAACGGTTTTGACATCAAACACATCATTGACCCAGATGCCGACGGCCGATATCTGGTCCTTTAAACCGGAGAGCTGTTGTGCCTCTTTCAAATCAATATAGGCAAGGGTGCTGTCATATTCATACATCCCGGAATCAAAGGTATCGTTTACAACAAACCGTTTCATGGAGGGGATATTCCCCATAGGTGATATTATCCCATTGGGCGACATAAGGATGATTTTATCCCCTGGAATGACACCGATTGAATTTGCAAGGTCCTTGCCAAGGATAATTCCGGGGAAATCGGTATTGGCCTCATCTTTCCCCAATACTTTCTTTAACTGATCCGGACTGAATCCTTTGATCAGACTAAAGCTGTTGTCAGGATCAATTCCTCTGACCATGATACCGGAAAAAGAATGGTTTGATCGGATCATGGCCTGGGCAAACAGAATAGGTGAAGCGTCTATAATTTTATCCTTTTGGGTCAAATCCGTAATGATGTCGGCATAGCCATCAAATTTCCCGGAATAATTCATCACCAGAATATGGGGTTCCAGTCCGAGAATCCGTTTTCTAAAATCCGTCTCGGCACCACTCATGACGGCAATAACGACCACCAGCGCCATCACTCCGACAGCAACACCGGAAATGGATAACAGGGTGATAAGCGATATAAATCCTTCTTTCCTTTTTGCCTTAAGATATTTTCCGGCTATGAAAAATTCAAAGGCCATTTATTCGGAGATTTTTTTCATATGGGGAAAAAGGATGACTTCTCTTATGGAGGGAGCGTCTGTCAGGAGCATGACAAGCCTGTCAATACCAATTCCTTCTCCTGCTGTGGGCGGCATTCCGTATTCAAGCGCTTCCACATATTCGGAGTCCATGATATGGGCCTCTGAATTGCCTTCATCCCTCTGCCTGACCTGCATCAGGAAACGCTGATACTGATCTTCGGGATCATTTATTTCCGAGAAGCCATTGGCGATTTCCCTGCCTGCAATAAACAATTCAAACCGATCTGTTAATTCATTTTTGAGATCGTTTTTCCGGGACAGGGGAGACACTTCCACAGGATATCCCGTAATAAATGTGGGCTGAATCAGCTTGGGTTCAACCAGAACGTCAAACAGCTTTGTTAAGACTTTCCCGTGGCGGTCTTTTTTGGAGATCTGAATATTATTTTTCTGTGCCAGTTCAAGAAGCGCTTCGGTATCGTTCAAAAGAGCACCGTCAACCCCGCCGATGCGCTCAAGAGACTCCATCATTGATATCCGCTGCCATCCCTTGTTCAGATGAATGGTTTGACCCTGGTACTCAATGGTAGTGGATCCGGATATCTTTTCAGCGATGATTCCAAACATTTCTTCAGTCAGATCCATGAGCATTTCATAGTCGGCATAGGCCTGGTAGAATTCAACCATGGTGAATTCAGGATTATGCCGGGCCGAAATCCCCTCATTTCTGAAATTTCGATTAATCTCAAATACCTTTTCAAATCCGCCCACCACCAGTCTTTTGAGATATAATTCAGGGGCAATCCTTAAAAAAAGCTCCATGCCCAGTGCATTGTGCCATGTTTTAAAGGGAGTCGCCTCGGCACCACCGGGCAGCGGCTGCATCATCGGCGTTTCGACTTCCATGAACCCTTTTTCTTCAAAAAAATGCCTCATGGTCGAAATGATCGTACTTCTTTTGATAAAAATATTCTGGGCATCCTCATTCATGATCAGATCAAGATACCTCTGTCGATAGCGTTTTTCAGGATCTTTAATGCCATGAAATTTTTCAGGAAGAGGCCTTACCGCTTTTGATAATAACCTGAACTCTTTGGCCTGCAGGGTCCACTCTCCTGTTTTGGTTTGAAACAAGGGGCCCTTGACGCCAATGAAATCCCCGATATCAAGCTTTTTAAATAAAGAATAGGTATCCTCTCCAATCATATTTTTCTGCAAATAGACCTGAAGCTGTTCAGACCCTTCCTTAAACCTGATAAAAGACGATTTTCCCATTATATTAACGGCCATCATTCTTCCGGCCATGGAAATCTCGTTTCCGTTCTCGCCTAAAGTTTCGGGATTTTCTTCAATGGTTTTTTTGAGCATTTTTATCGAACATGACGGTTTAAAATCATTTGGATAAAGATTAATTCCACTGGTTTTTAGTTCTTTTATTTTTTCTTTTCTAAG
>JAABTB010000103.1 GCA_011390085.1 Desulfobacula sp. | reverse complement strand
ACACCCTGGTCATTTTTTCCCAGGACGGGTCCAACCCGCATGTCCGCCGTCTGATAGAACAATGGAAAGCCAGCCCATCCCTGGTGGTGCAGCATGTCCGACCCTTTCTGGGGCTTTTTTGTTATTTTTGGGACAGTGACAATGCCGCAGGTTCGAACATATATTTTTTGCTGAACCAGGCTTTTCTGCAGACCCGGGCCAAAGGCTGTGTTGTGTTGGAAGAGGACATTCTGCCGGCCAGGGATTTTATCCTTTATTATCAGTGGATTTTCCGGCATGTATTGATTTCGGCAGACATCATGAGCGTCACGGCATTTAACCTGAACTCACGGCCTTCCCCAATTCACGGCCACGATCCGTTGCAGCACCCCTATGAGCTGGTGGAGGATCAGGACCACGGGCAGCCGAGATTCACCGGGTGGAGCTGGGGAGTCACCCGGGAGATGTGGAAACGTCTCAAAAAATACTGGATATTTCGAAACTGGGACATCAACCTTGACCGCGTCATGCGGCAAAAGGGATTGAAGGCCCTTAAGCCGGTTCTTGCCAGGGCAAAAAATATCGGTATGCAGGGCGGCATCAATTTTACGGAATTGGATCAGAACCCCAAGTGGCAGGAAATTGTTATAAATCCGCAAATCCCTGATTATGACCATGCTCCGGTGTTGCTTGGCCATGAGGGATGCATTGTGCCGTATGAAGATATTTCCGAAACCGGCATTCAAAACCAGCGGGAAAAAAATCGGAAAAAACGGGTGATGCTGGTTTTTCCGGCCCTGGTCTGGATTTTGCTCGAATGGCAGTTTTTTTATCCCTGAGGTTAATATTCAAAAGAGGATCACAATAGAGGCCATTAACTTTTTCCATATTTCTTGAGCATATCTGCATATTTTGAAAATAGAGCCTCCAGATCCGCTTTCCCCTTTTTGAATATCG
Source organism: Desulfobacula sp. (assembly GCA_011390085.1). Taxonomy (GTDB): domain Bacteria; phylum Desulfobacterota; class Desulfobacteria; order Desulfobacterales; family Desulfobacteraceae; genus Desulfobacula. Next base: position 6,466 of record JAABTB010000103.1, on the reverse strand, counting down.
TTGAAAAGTATGGAACCTCTTTAATATTGATCACCAGGTTGGCGTTGAAGGTCAGTGCTTCCAGATCATTGAGAGTCTGAAATTTCGGGGTGATCAGAATATAATAAATGGCCCTTCGTTTGGACATGCTCATTTGTCCCATGAATCTATGAAAGCGTTGATCCTTGAGGGGGCAGTTTTCATATTCGCTATGATAGACCACCACGGCAAAATTCCTGAATCGGAGGCTATTGATCGCATCATCAATGGTATTGGGAGAATAGAGCTGATATCGATTTTCTTCCAGGCTTTTGGTAATTTTAAATTTTATTTCATCTTCCGGCATCAGTACCATGGCTGTCGGGATATTGTCGGCCAATTGATCATTTTTCAGTTCGCCGTTGGCCAACCATTTGATATCCTGTGGTCTTGGAGGTTCAATGATAACCGGAGGCCTGTTATGCCCGGGTTTTTCTTTTGAAGCCGGATACCCATCAGAAGAAAGCTCGATGGGAGTTCTGCATTTGGGGCATCCGAATTTCAAGGTGCGCCCCGGAGTGAGCTGATTAAGGGCTGTTATCAGTTTTTCTTTATGGGCATCTGACAAATTAAGGCTCTGGTTGCAATTAGGGCATTCTGATATCATCTGCGTTTCCTCTTTTTGACGTCCGGCTGTTCAGCCTTCTCATCCATTATTCTCTTCCGTCTCGTTTTCATCTCGCCAGTCAATGGACAATCCCTCTATCCGGGATGTTTTTTCCCCTTTTTTCCGTTTGAGAATATCAAGTTCCTGGGAGAGTATATTCCTGTAGGAGCAATAGGCAAATGCGGTTTCTTCTGAAATCAGGTTTTCCTGGAACAAATCCAGAATATGCTGGTCAAAGGTCTGCATTCCGAATGCCTTGGAATTGCGGATCACATCATTTACGGTTTTGCCTTCGGATTCGCCGTTTAGGATAATGTCTTTGATCCGGAGATTCATACCAAGGATTTCCAGGGCAGCAACCCTTCCGCCACCGATTTTGGGCAGCAGCCGTTGGCAGACAATATATCGAATGGTATCTGCAAGCCTGTGGCGAATCTGAGGTTGCTCTTCCTGCTCAAACATTCCCAATATCCTGTTGATGGTTTGTCCGGCATCCACCGTATGAAGGGTTGATACTACCAGATGACCTGTTTCGGCAGCAGAAAGCCCGATCTCCATTGTCTCCCTGTCACGCATCTCTCCCACCAGAATGACTTTTGGCGCTTGCCGCAGTGCAGCTCTCAGGCCTGTGGGAAAGCTGTCAAAATCATTTCCAAGCTCCCTTTGGTTAAATGTGGCTTTTTTGTGAGGATGAACAAATTCCACCGGGTCTTCCAGGGTGACCACATGGATCGATTTTTCTTCATTGATCTGGTTGAGAAGGGCTGCCAGAGTTGTTGATTTGCCGGAACCGGTTGATCCGGTCACTAGGATCAGACCGTTTTTTTCTTCCCCCATTTTTTTAAAAATTGGCGGGAGACCGAGTTTTTCAATGCTGGGAATGGTGGTTTCAAGTTTTCTTAAAATTGTAGACAGATGGTTTTTCTGTTTAAAAATGTTTACTCTGAATCTGGCTTTATTCCCAAGCCAGTAGGACAGGTCACAGGATCCTCTGACCACAAGATCCTCAAGAAGCCTTGGATCACCGCCAATCAAATTTAATGCAAAGACCTCTGCCTGGAAAGGGGTTAATTCGCCGATTTCAGGAGTGACCGGCACCGTGGTCAACTGGCCTGAAGATTCCACCTGTAATCCTTTTCCCACAGTGACATTCAGATCTGATACATTATCAAAGGTTTCCAGCATGCAGGTAATCCAATAATCGATTTCAGGTTGTTTCATTTTTTATTTCCTTAAAATATTATTAGATCTTGGAAGAGCAAAAAAATTATCATAGAAATGACGACGATACAAGATAATATTGCTCCGTCAACACTTTTAAACAATTGAAGGTACTGGATTTAATCATATTGACAATTCCTTCCATGATATGTACTGTTTGTCTGTACATAATTTAAGGAGGGAAATATGGCCATACAAACAACATACACTCAGGCCCGTGCCGGCCTGGCCTCTTTATTGGATGAAGTCACGAAAAATCGGGAGATTGTTATAATTCAGCGCCGTGGTAGTGAAGATGTCGCTATGATAAGTGCTGATGAGCTGGCCGGTATACTCGAAACCGCACATCTTCTGCGTTCACCTGAAAATGCAAAGCGGCTTCAGACGGCACTTGATAGAGTCAAAAACGGGTTTGGTGTTTCACAAACAATTGAAGACCTTCGTGATGAGGTCGGTCTTGAGTAAAAGTACCGAAAAACGATCCGGTACCAAAAAGCCGAGAGAATCCGTATTCCAGCCGGAATTCAGCGAAGACTTACGTTACTGGGTTGAAACCGATCGAAAGACGGCACTTCGTATTTTTCAATTGATAGAAGCGGTCATGCGGGACCCTTTTCATGGAATCGGCAAACCCGAACCTTTAAAATTCCTTGGATCCGGCGTTTGGTCCCGCCGAATAACGCAGGAACACAGGCTTGTTTATGTCGTCGGGCATGACAGAATCGATTTTGTGCAGGCACGCTATCATTACTGAAGAGAGCAGAGAAATAAAAGCCGCTTCTATTTTAATGCCATCATTTATGCACCCAGATATGCTTTTTTAACATCCGGGTTGTTGAGCAGTTCAGTTGCCGGTCCTTGAAGAACAAAGGAACCGTTTTCAATGACATATCCTCTCCGGGCAAATTTCAAGGCAAGCCGGGCATTCTGTTCAACCAGCAGGATAGTGGTTCCGATCTTATTGATTTCTTTTAATGCATCAAACATTTCGATCATGAGAATAGGGGCAAGCCCCATGGAGGGCTCATCCAACAGCATGATTTTTCTGGCGCTCAGATACCCTCTGCCTACGGCCAGCATCTGTTGTTCCCCTCCGGATAAGGTACCTGCAAACTGATCCTTTCTTTCCTCCAGCCGGGGAAACAGATCAAATACCCATTTTTTGTCCTTATTGATCTGGTCTTTGTCTTTTCTTGCAAAGCAGGCCAGGGTAAGATTTTCAGTTACCGTAAGATTTCCGAAGATTCTCCTTCCTTCCGGAACATGGGAAATCCCAAGGCTTGAAACGACTTTATCGGCACTGTATTTGAGAATATTTTTTCCTTCAAACTCAAGAACAGACCCTGGATCTGAAGGTACCATCCTGGAAATAGCCCTTAGCGTTGTACTCTTGCCTGCACCATTGGCCCCGATAATCGTTAATATCTCGCCTGCTTCAACAGTGAAATCAATTCCGTGAAGCGCTTTTATATTACCATAGGAAACCTTTAAATTCTTAATATTCAGTTGCATCAGGCCAGATCCTCCTTGCCCAGATAAGCTTCGATCACTTCAGGATTATTCTGTATTTCTTCAGGCGGCCCTTGCGCGATGATTTCACCAAAGACCAGGGTTTGAATATGCTCTGATAATTCCATGACAAATTTCATGCGGTGTTCGATCAAAAAAATCGCAACCTTAAAATCCCGGTGAACCTGACGGATAATTTTTATCATCTGAACCAGTTCATCCGGCGTCATTCCGGCTGTGGGCTCATCAAGAAACAGTATTTTCGGCCGGGTGGCCAGAGCCCTTGCCATTTCGACGCGCCTTTGTGCACCATAGGGCAGATTGGTTACCAATTGATCGGCATGCTCTTTGATATCAAACAATTCAAGCAGCCGGTATGCGTTTTCTTCAATTTCAGATTCCTGCTGCCTGCATTTGCGGGTATTGAAAAAAGCACCTATAAGACCATAGGACAATTGGGAATAATGGGCCATTTTGATATGATCAAGGACATTCATATGCCGCCACAGGGCCAGGTTCTGAAATGTTCTGCCAAGGCCCCTGGCTGCTATTTCATTGGTTTCAAGGCCCTTGATATTTTCATTTTCCAGGGTTATGGAACCTTCAGTGGGCGTGTATACACCGGTAATCAAATTGAATATGGTTGTTTTTCCGGCGCCGTTTGGGCCGATGAGACCGATAATCTGTCCTGAGCCGATGGTCAGATGATAATTGTGTACCGCTCGAAGACCGCCAAAAAAATGGGTCATTTGATTAACATTCAGCAAGACTGACATGATCAGATTCCTTGTTCCGGTTTATGCTTGGATCTCAACAATTCTTTGGCATTGATTTCTTTAAACGATATCAAACCATAGGGTCTAAAAATCATGACAAAAATCAAAATAAGCGGAATAATGATCCATTTAAAGAGTTCAAGCGGCCTTAGCGCCTCTCCCAATAAATTGATGCTGACGGCACCGACAATGGATCCGATAATGGAATTGAGGCCACCGAAATATACCATGGCCAGGATTTCCGCAAGGCGGTTGATGCTGAACATATCGGGATTGATATAGGTGATGACGTGAGCAAAAAGTCCTCCTGCAATTCCGGCCCAGAATGCACCAAACATGAAAGCGATTATTTTTGTCTTGCGGGTCTTAACCGTCATGGATTCCGATGCAGCCTCGTCATCCCGGACTGCATTTAATGCTTTTCCCATGGTTGAGGTTACAAAATTATGGATAATCCATATGGACAGCATGGTCCAGATAAAAATGACGGGCAGCGGGGCATAATCCGGCTGGCCGCCGATGCCCCTTGCACCGCCGATGACATCAAGGTTTTCGATAGCGCTCTTTACAATGAACATGAATGCAAGAGAAATAATGGCAAGATAATCTCCCCGGGTTCTGAAAGAGGGAATGGCTACCAATAGTGAGCCAAGGGCTGCTGAAATACCGCCTGCCAAAAGGGCAAAGGGGAAGAGCCACGGGCCTAATGCCGGTGATAAAACAGCCGGCCCGAAAATTTTATCGTCAGCAAAAAAATACAGGGTTAAAACTGAAGAAACATATGCGCCCAGAGCCATGAAACCGGGATGGGAACAGGAAAATTCTCCCTGATATCCATTGATGACATTGATACTGACGGTTAATATAATGGAAATCAAAGTCAGCTTGACCACAAGTTCCCTGTAATCATTAATCCCTGACCACAGGTGAAGGATGCCATAGAAAAAAAGCAGATGAAGTACGGTTGACAGCCACAGTGGTTTTTTTTCAAGCATTAAGGCAACCGGGTTTGTAATGAAAACCGTAAGTTTTGCGACCAGAAAAATCGGTATAACATATACGAGAAGATCATATGCGATCACACCGGGTATCATCATGGGTTCCTTAAGCACAACCAAGGCCCCGAACAAAACCGGTATCTTGGGTAATCCCAAATAATATGAAATATAGTCGTAGCCCCAGTAATGTTCAATCAATACCGCGATAAGACAACCCAGCAACCAACCCAGCATCGGCACATTAGCGAAGGTATTTTTAAATTTTCTTGATAATTCCATGCAGCTTTCCTGTATCGGTAATATAAAGAATCAAAGCCTGAGTTTTGTACTGTAATCCATTCCAAAGAACCCCCTGGGCCGGTAGGCCAGTATGAGAAGAATAATGGAATAGGCAATTAAATCCCTCAAGGTTGAGGGAAAAATAGTGGCGACAAATATCTCAATAAATCCAAGTAGATATCCGGCAAGGGCGGCACCCTTGATTGATCCGCGTCCGCCAAGGATGGCCGCAACAAAGGCTTTCCATCCGATCATAACACCCATATAGGGATCCAATATAGGATAGGCCTGCCCGTACAGGATACCGGCAACGGATGCAAGGCCCGCGCCCACGGCAAAGGTCAGGGGCGCTATGACATTTATGGAAACACCCATTAAAGGCACGGCAAGAAAGTCAAAAGACATGGCCCTCATGGCCATTCCCCATTTTGTTTTCTGAATAAAGGTGTGGAGCGCAAGCATCATGAGAAGTGACAGGACGATGATCATTGCTTTAACATTTGTAAAATACACACCGCCAATATTATAGGCAATGGATTCCATCAGGGGAGGGAAACTTAATCTTTCGGCGCCTAGAAAAATTAAAATCCCGGTTTCAAAAATTATACCGATCATTAAACCGGTAATGGCGGCAGATGCGCGGGGAGCTGATCTTAAGGGCCTGTAACCCACAACTTCCACAAAGACCCCGATCCAGGAAGAAAGGAACATGGTAATCACAACAGTGGCAATAAAGATAACCGGCCCCGGCAAAAAACCGGCAAACAATACAAGGAAAAGGCTTGCAACACCGAAACCAATATAAGTTCCCAACATGAAGATATCGCCGTGGGCAAAGTTAAACAGCATGAGTACGCCGTAGACCATTGAATAACCGATGGAGATGACGGCGTAAAAGCTTCCTCTCTGGAGGGCATTAATCAGATTTTGAAAAATAAATCGGGCAAAGTCCGTAAAGGCTTCCATTCCCCAACTCCTGTGTCTGTAGAAGAAAGACTGCCATACTGAACAGCATGGCAGTCAAGGATGAATTAAGGGCACTCAATAGTGTTTTATGG
>JAABTB010000102.1 GCA_011390085.1 Desulfobacula sp. | reverse complement strand
ATATTTTAATACCCGGGGCTGATCCAGCACTGAATAATCTTCAGTCTTCCATGGATTCATAGATCCTCCTGTTAAGAATTTGTAATTATTTTGATTCCGGGCCCCTGACCAGGGTCACCCCTATTCCCAACATTGAAAGAACAACACCCGTCATCATGGCCCGCTGAAAACTGAGCAAAAAAAACGGCTCCAATACCGTTGTGTATTTGTCAAGGGCTGCGCCATGGGTCAGGGAGGAAAACGAGGCTGAAAATATCAACCCGGCCAGGGCCACCCCCACGACCATGCCGATATTTCTTGCCGTTGCAACGGCACCCGAGGCGGTGCCCCGCCGGTAAGAAGGAATGGAGCTCATGATGACGGTATTGTTGGGAGACACATAAAGAGCTGTCCCGATGCCGGCAAGACCAAGCCGCCACAAAAGGGATGATAGCCCCATGGACGGCTGAACGGTTAACAGGGAAACAAGAGACAGCATCAATACACTCATGCCGATGAGACAGAGCTGCCGGGAGCCGAATTTATCATACAAAAAACCGGATACAGGACTGATGACCAGCAGAAACAAAAACGGAACAATCATGATGAAACCTGTTTTTGAAGCAGGAAACCCGCATGGATAGGTCAGATAAAACGGCATCAGAAAGACCATCACAAAAAGAGCAGCAAACAAAAGAGCGGCCCCGATCACAGGAAACAGAAACAACCTGATTTTCAAAAGCGCCATATCAAACAAGGGATATGGGGTCCGGGATTCATTCACTGCAAACCCGATACCGGCCAGAATGGATATTACTGCGCATGAAAGGGCCGGAAGGGAAAGCACTCCCCATTTGGACAATTGCGTCATGAAAAGGATAAAACCGGATAAAAGAAGGATCAAAAGAAGACTTCCTTTTATATCCATGGGTTCGCCACTGCCGCCGGCAGAAGGAATATCCTTTAAAATCAACATACCGCCAAGGGTGGCCCCGATGCCGATGGGAATATTGATATAAAAAATATACCGCCAGGAAAGATACTCTAGGATGATTCCGCCCACAACCGGTCCAATGGTCAGCCCTGACGCCACCACTGCACCGATCATGCCCAGCGCCCTTCCCCGTTCCCGGACCGGAAAGGCATCCACCAGCAGGGCAGGAGAACACGCCATCAGCATGGCGGCCCCAACCCCCTGCAAACACCTTGAAATAATGAGCAAAAAAACGCTCCCGGCCAGGCCGCACAACAGGGAGCCGGCCACGAATACGCTGAACCCGGTCACATAAACAGGTCTTCTGCCCTTGATGTCGGAAAGCCTGCCAAAGGTTAAAAGCAAGGCTGAAACCGTCACAAGATAGATCAAAACCACCCACTGGACGGTCTGGATTTGGGTCTGCAGATCCTTCATCATAAAGGGAAGAGCCACATTGACGATGCTGGAATCCAGGGTTGACATGAAAATGGATGTCGCTACAAGAAAAAATATCTGCCATTTTTTTTGATGAACAAAGACCATACCTGCATTCCCTTCTTTCTGTTCTGAAAAGATTATGTTATATCATACCGGTTGACAAGAAAAATCAAACTGCACCGAGGGAAACATGGCTGATATCAATGATGTTGTTCTTTTATACCTTGAAGACACCCCGGTGTCCTTTGCAAGAATTGAGAGTATCCTGCCCGATGCTAAAAAAGACTGGTTCCATATCCGGCTCCTGATGCTCCAGATTCCTCTGCAGGTGGTGTCCTGGCTTTTGAAAAATGACTATATCAACGGTCATGAATTCTTTATGAACGGCAAGAAAATGAGGCTGGAAAAAGTTGAAAGCCCTGTTGAAGATTTGCCGGTTTCTTCTCCGGATTTCCGGAACAACCCAAAGACCGGGAAAAAATCCGACCCGGAAGAAAAAAAACAGGGCCGGATCATCTCTTTTTCAGACTTTAAAAAAAATCATGAGCCCGAACCCGGCTAAAATTCTATCTGCTTCACGAAGAACCGATATCCCCGGCTTTTATATGGACTGGTTTATGGAACGTATCCGGCTCAGATTCTTTGAAGTCAAAAATCCTTATACCCGGAGGGTTAAGACGGTTGAGGCGTCAAAGGAATCCGTTCATTCCATCGTGTTCTGGTCAAAAAACTATGATGCATTTCTTCGTATGAAAGCCGGTGAAAAGCTGAATCATCTTGGATTCAACCTGTATTTCAATTTCACTATCAATTCCGAATCCCCTTTGCTGGAACCGGGGATTTTGCCTTTGCGCCAAAGGCTTGGCCAGTTAAAAACACTTGCCTCCCTGTTCGGGCCCGAGAATATTGCCTGGCGCTTTGACCCCATCTGTTTTTACAAAATGGAACCGGATGGATGCGAAAAGGATAATCTTTCAGATTTCTCCATCATTTCCGGGGAGGCCTCAGCCCTCGGCATCGAAAAATGTGTGACCAGTTTTCTGGATATGTATTCTAAAGTCCATACCCGGCTGGCATTCTTATCCCGTAAAAAAGAGGCCTGTCCTGTTTTTACAGCCCCATCCCCGGCAAAAAAATTGGAAGTCATCCAGCAAATGGAAAAACATCTTTCAAAACTGAACATGCGTTTGTCGGTTTGCTGTGAAAAGGAATTGGTTTCCCGGCTGGGTTCAGACACAACGGTTCTTGAAAATGCCTGTGTGGATGGAAACCTTTTAAAAATGAATTTCAAAGGGGATCCTGAAACCAAAAGGGATTATGGACAGCGTTCAAAACAAGGGTGTAAATGCACCCGGTCCATCGATATCGGGTCCTATGACGAACACCCCTGTTTCCATAACTGCCTTTTCTGTTATGCGGCCCCGGATATTGACAACAGACTCAAAAAAGATAAAACATCTTGAAAATAAAAAATCTTCAAATTCACGGAAAAACATTTCTCGCCCCCCTTGCCGGGATTACCAATCTGCCCTTTCGCCTTCTTGTAAAAGAATGCGGCTGCGCCGTGGTCTCTTCGGAAATGGTCAGTGCCAAGGGATTTTTTTATAATTCGGAAAAAACCATGCGGTTAATATCTTCAAAAAAGGAAGAGCAGCCCTTATCCATACAGATTTTCGGGGCTGACCCGGAACTGATGGCAGACTTTGCAAGAGCGATCCAGGATATGAAAGCGGCCGACATCATTGATATCAATTTCGGGTGCAGTGTGAAAAAAGTAGTAAAACAAGGGGCCGGGGTTGCCTTGATGAAACAGCCCGAACTTGCCGGGGTCCTATTGTCCTCCATCCGCAAGGCTATCGACCTGCCCCTGACCATCAAGATCCGCTCCGGATGGGATGCATCCGGGCAGGATGCGTTCAGGATCGCACAGATTGCCCAGGATGCCGGGGTCGATGCCGTGATTCTGCACCCCAGGACAGCCGGCCAGGGATTCAAAGGCAAGGCGGACTGGAATCTCATTACAGAGCTGAAACAAAGGCTTTCCATACCGGTGATCGGCAACGGGGATATCACCTGTGTTGAAGATGCCCATAAAATGGTATCGCTTACCGGCTGTGATGCGGTGATGGTGGGGAGAGCGGCCTTAAGTAATCCCTTTATTTTCTCCCAGATTGATGCCTTCCAGGAAACCGGCAGTTATCCGGTTCCTTCCCGTCGGCAGATCTTCGGCGCCATGGCGCAGTTGACCCGGCGCTATATTGATTTTTTTGGTGAAGAACCGGCCTGCAGGATGCTTCGGGGCCGGTTGTCATGGTTTGTCAAAGGTATCCCCGGGTGTTCTTCCTTCAGAAAAAGGCTTTCCGTCATTGAATCCGGAGATCACGCCCTGGCCCTTATCAGAGAGTTTGAAACCCTTACAGGTTAGCGCTTTGCCCCTTTTCATACACTGCCGTTGCAAGGGAGCTGATCCCGCCCCTTGGCGTGAATTCACCGGTGACCTCCATGCGCAAAGGGCTTAATACCCGGACCAGGTCATCCAGAATCTTATTGACCACATGCTCATAAAACATCCCGACATTCCGGTACTGGAGGAGGTAATATTTCAGGGATTTAAGTTCCACAATGGTTTGGTCGGGCCGGTATCGTATGGTGATACAGCCGTTGTCCGGCAGGCCCGTCATGGGACAGACAGAGGTATATTCGGGCTGTTTGATGGTGATGTCAATGCTTCTCTTGGATTTATAGGCATAGGGAATGGGTTCAAGGATGTCTGCTTTGACAATACCGGGGTCTTCAATCCGGCAACTGGTTTTATAGGTTTTATTTTCAACCATCTTTATACTGTCCCTTTTTTAGGATTAACTGAAAAATTTCTTTTATCATAAAAAAATCTGTGTTTCAAATGAATAAAACAGCGAAAAGGTGCTTGTTTGTCGTCATTTGGAATTCGTAAAAAAAGCTTGACAAAAATATTTAAAAAAAGGATAAATACGCAGCTTTTTCGTTGGCGTTAACCCGAAAAGCTCTGTAACTTTAAGTAAATTCGATAAGTTGCAAATCCAAAGTTATCTTTTGTCAAGCTTGGCATCACCAGTTTTGGCATTTTAATACCCTAAGGAGGATATGAACCAAATGAACGACTTCTTACAAAGCCTAAGAAATGGCCAGGCTGAAAAACCGCGTACTCCCAAAACACGAAAAAACTATGATAATTCCTATCATTATACGACCCAAAGATTTAATTCCTATGGCGGAGGAGGATACCAGAACACCCGAAACCAGAATGTGAAAAGACCCCCTATCCCTGCCCTTCAGGGCGGAAACGGCCTGCCCGTGGATGAAGCATCCGTCACTGCCATGCTGGCGGACGCCGTTGAAAATCTCAGCAACCACATTGAAACCCTGGCAAAGAATCAGGATTATCTGATCAATATCCAGGAAAGAATGGCCGATATGATGGAACGCCAAGCCATTGCCATCGAAAGGATTGTCGATCATCTGAACATTGCTCCCGGACCGGATGTTGAAGAATCTATGGAAGAGAATGAACCCACCGGAAATTTTGAGCATCATTATGTCACTCTGCATAAACCTGATCCAATAGAGACTGCAGAAGCACCAGTGGCCACTGCTGAACTTGAAAAACCCGTCATTCGCAAAAGAAAAAAACTGATCCCTCAAAAAGCAGAAGAGACCGTCTCAGCAGACAGCAGGCTTCTCGGCAGGGATGCCGTCATGGATATTATTCACACCATGCGTAGCCAAGGCGCCACCTTTGATCAGGTTGCCGCCCGCCTCATCGAACTCGGCCAGCCGACATTCTCCGGCCGTGGCGAATGGCATGCACAGACCATTCACAGGCTTTGCAACAAAAAATAAGCATATCCCAATCATACCCCATAAGAGCCCTGGAAACCATTTTCTCCGGGCTCTTATGTTTTTAGGGACTGCATATATTCATCCCACTCTGAGGGGAGAAGCCTCTTTTTTTTCGTATTGCAGGCTTTGCAGCAGATCGCCACATTAAATTTTTCCGTCCGGCCGCCCCTTGAAAGGGGGATGATATGATCCATGGTCAGTTCCCCGGGAGGAAAATTTTGTTTGCAATAATAACAGATCCCTGAGGAGCGTTTCCGTTTCCACCACTGGCTTGATCTAAGCTTTCTGGCCTTCTCCCGCTCCTTTTTCAGAAAAATTTCATCTGCGAATCCAAAAGGCTTATCCATGGCGTTAATAACCGAATTCGGAGAGGATCCTCTCATTCTCAACCCAGTTCCGGGTCACTTTGACAAACAGTTTCAAAAGCACTTTTTTCCCAAGCATTTCTTCAATGTCTTTTCGTGCTTTTTCCCCGATTTTTGCTAGCATGGCGCCTTTTTTTCCGATAATGATGCCCTTCTGGGAATCCTTGATCACATGGATACTGGCATGTATCAGGATGAGTCTTTTTTCAACCGTAAAGGCATCCACCGTAACTGCACTTGAATAGGGAATTTCCATCCCGGTCAACCGGAATACCTTTTCCCGGATCATCTCCTTTACCAAAAACCTTTCCGATACATCGGTCAACGTTTCTTCAGGATACAGTCTTGGGCTTTCCGGCAATGAACTCTCTATTTCCTTTAAAAGATCCTCTACCTGGACCCCTTTTTCAGCCGAAACAGGAACGATGGCCTTGAATTCATGCAATTTTTGAAATTCTTCAACCAGGGTATACACCTGATCCTTTTTCACAAGGTCGATTTTATTCAACGCCAGAATCACTGTTTTTTTGATCGTTTTCAGTTGGGCCAGAATCAGTTTTTCCGCCGTATAATTCCTTGAAGCCGCATCAATCATGAACAGGATCATATCCGCATCTTCCATGGCCAGGATGGCCTGGTCAACGATTCTCCGGTTAAAAAGGCTTTTGCTCCGGTGGATTCCCGGGGTATCCATAAAAATAATCTGGGAGAAGGGCCGGTTGACAATCCCCAGAATCCTGTCCCGGGTGGTCTGGGGTTTTTTGGAGGTGATGGAAATTTTCTGCCCCAGAACCTGGTTGAGGAGGGTTGATTTTCCGGCATTGGGAGCACCGATGATGCCGACAAATCCGGATCGGATATTCTTTTCGTCTGTATTATTCATTATTCCAATCCCATAAATTCATGATTTCCTGCAGCACCCGATCCCTTCCCAGTTTTGTCTTTGATGAAAAAAGGATAGCGCTGCTGTTTTCCCTGTTCATCAGGGCGCAAATGGCGGTAAGCCTTTTCTGTTGCTGTGTTTTTGACAGCTTGTCGGATTTGGTCAATATCAGAAGATAGGGCAATTCATGGCCTTCCAGCCATTTGACCATATCAAATTCTTCTTTTTCAGGGTCCCTGCGGATATCGATCAACAGGATCAATCCCAGAAGATTCTTCCGCTCGGAAAGATATAGATTGATCATGGGCTGCCATTGAGATCTGATTTCTCTGGACACTTTTGCATATCCATACCCTGGAAGATCCACAAAGGAGAGGTCCCCATTGATCAGAAAAAAATTTATAAGCTGGGTACACCCCGGCTTTGCGCTGGTTTTCACCATGTCTTTCCGATTCATCAGGGCATTGATTAAAGAGGATTTCCCCACATTGGATCGTCCTGCAAAGGCGATTTCAGGAAAATCATATTCAGGATACTGGGAGGGTTTGACCGCACTTTTAACAAATTCGACGGTTTTAATGATCATTGTTTTTTAAATAGCCTTCCACACGGTCAAGACCGGTTTTCAGATTTTCCATGGAATTGGCATAGGAGAATCTCAGATATCCTTCTCCGTTTGCACCGAAATCAATTCCCGGCGTCACCCCGACGTGGGCTTTTTCCAGGATATCAAGGGCAAGGGCATAGGAGTCGGTTGAAATATGCTTTGCATTGACAAAGACATAAAAGGCGCCCGTGGGTTCCGTCGCCAGGCCGAATCCCATCCGCCTCAGGCGCTCAATCATGTAAACGCGGCGACTGTTATAGGTCTCCCGCATGATTTGGGTTTCTTTATCCGAATGTGTCAGGGCAGCGGCCCCTGCCAGTTGGA
>JAABTB010000009.1 GCA_011390085.1 Desulfobacula sp. | reverse complement strand
ATAAGGGGTCCGTGGCTTTGACGGGAACACAATCTTTCGGTACGGCCTTTGCCATTTCACTCGCCCAGTCGTAATCCCGTCCTTCCATCAGCGACGCCGCAGCCTGGGGCCGCTGGAAAATGATGCAGGCTCCGGGTTTGGCGTCGGACAGATCAATGGCCTTGTCCAGGAGGGGTTTATATTCAATGATCCTTTTGATCTCGATCCCGCAGGATGCCGACACAATGACCTTGGGTTTGGCGTCATTGATGCGGGTGGCCAGCTCTGCCGCTGCAAACCCGCCGAATACAACGGAATGGACGGCCCCGATCCTGGCGCAGGCCAGCATGGCAAAAATCGCCTCAGGAATCATGGGCATGTAAATGATGACCCGGTCACCCTTTGTGACGCCTTTGGAAGCCAGAACCCCGGCAAATTTGGAGGTCTGTTCTTTTAGCTCTGAAAAGGTGTATTTCCTGATCACGTCCGTGACCGGACTGTCATAAATAATGGCCGCCTGGTTTCCCATGCCGTTGTCCACATGGAGATCAACGGCATTGTAGCAGGTATTGGTTTCGGCCCCGGTGAACCACCGGTAAAAAGGCGGGTTGGAATCATCCAGGACCTTGTCCCACCGCTTATACCAGTGGCAGTCTTCGGCAACGCGTCCCCAGAACCCATCCGGATCCTTGATGGATTGTTCATAGGCTTCCGTATACAGATCGAACATAACTCTCCTCCTGAATTGAAAGAACGTTTATTTTTGAACCATTTTCCGGATTTCTTCCACCACTTCAGGGTTGGCAAGGGTCATGACATTGCCCACATCTCCTGTGTTGGAAATGGCGCCCAGGACCCTTCTCATGATTTTTCCGGATCTGGTCTTGGGCATATCCGGCACCAGCCATACTTTTCTGGGTTTGGCAATTTTACCGATCTGATCACATATCTTATCGGAAATCTTTTTTGCCAGTTCATCCGTTGCTTTAATGCCGGGCTTAAGCGCAATATACAGATCAGGCTCCTTGCCTTTGATCTCATGGGCAACCGGTACAACCGCGGCTTCTGCAACTTCTTCCACAAGCAGGGCGGCAGACTCAATCTCTTTTGTCCCTAAACGATGTCCTGAAACATTGATAACATCATCAATCCTGCCAAGGATTCTGTAGTATCCGTCTTCGGACATGGTCGCGGCATCACCGGTCAGGTAAGGCCAGTCTCTCCAGTCTTTGCTGTTGGGCTTTGTATTATATTTTCCAAAATAGGTTTCAACAAATCTGTCCCTGTCTCCCCAGATGGTCTGGAACATTCCGGGCCAGGGGTTCTGGATACAGATATTCCCTGCAATTCCTGGTTTGTTAACCTGCTTGCCATCCTCGTCAAAGATAATCGGATGGATACCGGGAACACCAGGGCCTGCACTACCCGGTTTCATGGGTTTGAGGCCGGGGACGGTACTACAGAGAAAGCCGCCGGTTTCCGTCTGCCAATAGGTATCCACAATAATGGCTTCTCCCTTGCCTACGGCTGACTCATACCATTTCCATACAGCAGGTTCGATGGGTTCACCAACGGTTGTCATGTGTTTAAAATGATAGGTATATTTGGCAGGTTCATCAGGCCCGAGTTTTCTTAAGGCCCGGATAGCGGTGGGAGCGGTATGGAAAATGTTGACATCAAGCTCCTGGGCGATTCTCCAGGATCGACCCGCGTCCGGATAGGTGGGGACGCCTTCATAAATCACAGAAGAGGCACACAGGGCGAGCGGCCCGTATACAATGAATGAATGACCGGTGATCCAGCCGATGTCTGCCATGCACCAGTAAACATCCTCGGGATGAATATCCTGAATATATTTTGACATGGCCGTCACATAGGCAAGATAGCCTCCGGTACCATGCTGGCAGCCTTTTGGTTTACCTGTGGTGCCACTGGTATACATTAAAAAAAGAGGGTCTTCAGACAACATTTGTTCGGGCTCAACCCTGGCGCCATAATAGTCTTTTAGTTTTTCATTTATAAAAATATCTCTTCCCTTAACCATTGGCGTGTCTGAGGAATATTTGCCGGGATATCTCTGCCATACCAGCACTGTATCAACTATCTGACCCTGTTTTGCTGCAATTTTAACAGCCTCATCCGCATTGTATTTATGGTTAAGAAGTTTACCCGCCCGATAATACGCATCCGAGACAATCAAAACCCTGGACTGGGAATCAACAATTCTGTCTGCACTTGCACTGGGTGCAAACCCGCCGAAAACAACAGAATGAATAACACCGAGCCTTGCACAGGCCAGCATGGTAATGGGAAGCTCTGCCGACATGGGCATGTGGATGGTAACTCTGTCACCTCTTTTGAGTTTTGCAGTATCCCTTAACAATGCTGCAAATTCATTCACCCTGACATAAAGTTCCTGGTAGGTGATATGATCAACCCTTTCAGATTCCAGTTCAGGAACAAAATGAATGGCGGTTTTGTTTTTATTGTTTTTCAGGTGCCGGTCAATACAATTGTAGCTGGCATTGAGTTTTCCGCCTTTAAACCATTTGTAACAGGGTGCATCACTGGTATCCAGGACTTCATCCCAATATTTATACCAGGTTAAAAGCTCGGCATATTCTGTATAATAATCCGGGAAATTTTCAAGGCTGAATCGGTCAAATATTCCCTCATCCGTAAGGTTGGCCTGGGCAATGAATTTTGTGGATGGGTAATAATACTTTTCTTCTGTCCAGTGCACGGCGATCTGGGCCTCAGTGGTTTCGACGACTTCTTGTTTACTCATGGTTCATCTCCTTTGACACTGTAAGGGGTTAATGAATTTTAACAAATTCAAAAGTCTTATTGTCTTAAGTCCTATTGGAATCTTTGAACTCCAATAGGACCTTGTTTTACCAGAACAAACCCATGCGTTTGAATCACCCGGTCAGATGGAGGAAACGTACCAGAAGAAGAGTAAAAACCGTAGTCAATTAATGAATTCGATTTATAATTTATGCATTAGTAAGAACCAAACTGGAAGTCAATAGAAAAATGCTTTTTTTTATCATTGCATGGGAAAGAGGTTTGCAGGTATAGTAGTCCCGGATTGCGGGTATTGAAAATTAATCAGGCATGAAAGGAAAGGGAAAATGAAAAATCCTGTTGATAATTTCTGGAATCTGAAACTGGCTGCCGTAAAAGACAGTCTTGAAAATAATAATTTTGAAGTGTTCATTGCCGGAACTGCAAAAGAGGCAAAAGAACTGGCCTTAAATGAAATCATTCCGAAGCTCGGCATTAAAACCGTTTCCTGGGGCGGGTCCATGTCCTTTGTGGCCACTGGGCTGTTCCATGAACTCAAGGACCGCCCGGATCTTGAGGTTCTCAATACCTTTGACAAAAGCCTTTCGCCGGAAGAGATGATGGACCTGCGGCGCAGATCCCTTTTGACGGATCTGTTCATCACCGGCACCAATGCCGTTACGGAATCAGGTCAACTGGTGAACCTGGATATGATCGGAAACAGGGTGGCGGCCATCATGTGGGGACCGAAAAACGTGCTTTTAATCATCGGAAGAAATAAGATCTGCGAGGATATTGAAGAGGCCATGATCAGAATCAAGACCTATGCCGCGCCGGTGAATTGCATGAATCTCGATAAAAAGACCCCCTGCCGGGAAACCGGGGTCTGCCATGACTGCAAAAGTCCGGACCGGATTTGCAACTACTGGTCCATTACGGAAAAAAGTTTTACCAAAAACAGGATTAAAATTATCCTTGTGAATGAAGATTTAGGATTCTAACCCATGCAGAAAATTCTTATTTTTCAACAGAACGGATCGGCCAGGGCCAAAATAGAAGGCATAAAAGAATTCGGCAAAGGCCGGTTCATCATCGAAACCGTTGATGTTGACATGCCGCTGCCGCCGGTTCTGGATGATACCGCCCCTTATCTGCCGGAAACCGTGGAGGCCGACCTTGTCATGGATTTTTTCAAAAACAGGGACCTTTCGGAAGATTTAAGCCTTCTCTGTGAACGGTTGAATATCCCGGTCATTGCTTCGGGCAAAAAACATACCCGGGGCAGGGCCCTCTGCCCGCCCACCTGATGCAGCCTGTCAAGACAGGTCTGTCTTGGAGAGTATGGAGAAATGTTCGGAACCCCTGAAATTGAAATAGCCTTGGAAAAGGGTGTGATTAAAGAGATCCGGGTTTTAAAAGGGGCGCCTTGCGGAGCCACCTGGCATGCGGCCGAAGAAATGAAGGGCCTGCCTGTTGAAGAAGCCTTGACCCGGTTCGGCCTCGAGGTCCAATTCGTATGCTCGGCCGACCCGGCAGCCTGGGACCCCCTTTGGGGAAAAAGCCCGGTTCACATGGCCGCGGATGTCCATTCCGCAGTGCTGAAAGCGGCTTTAAAAAAGCAGGATAAAACATAAATCAGACCAGCCCTCTTTTTTTCATGAGGGCCTCAGGGTTTATCAAATGCCTTTTGAACCATTCTTTTGAACCGTTTTTTTGGAGTGCCAGGGATAAAAGTTCTGAAAAATGGAATACCGGGAGCCGGTTTTCCGGCCGGCACCGGATTTCCAGGTTCAGATGGCACATGGCACAGGCTGTGACAATACATTCGGCCCCGGATGCAATGGCGCCCTGCATAATCCGGTTCACGAGGTTTTCAGAGATTCCGGGCCGGCTGACCGATAAAAAGGTGCCGCAGCAGGTGGATAAAAACGGCCACCGAACCGATTCTCCCCCAAGAGAGGCCATGGTTTTTTCCATGAGACCGTAATGATTTTTTTCTTTGTTCATCTTTGGCGGTCTTGCCGGCATACAGCCGTAATATGGAGCGATTTTCAATCCCTTGAGCTTGCCGTCGAGCCCCTTTAATAATCCCTGGTCCTTCATGTTGACCAGCAATTCAAAAAAATGAAGCAATTGGATATTCTTTTGAAAGGGTTTGTCAAAAAGACTTTCATAGGCGGTTTGCTTTTCTTTTGACTCATTTAATTCCATCTTTGCCTGGCTCAGCCTAAGATAACATCCGGGGCAGGCAATGAGCATGGGCGTATTTTCCGGGGCAAGAAAAAGATTTCGGGCTGCCAGGGACAGGGCCAGGCTTTTATTGATGCTGTGGGTGGAGGAAGATCCGCAGCAGTTCCAGTCATTGATTTCAGAAACCCGGATATCAAAATGTTCCAGAAAGGAGTTTAAGGAAGCATTATTTTCCTTGGCCGTGGTGGCCAGGGAGCATCCGGGGAAATAGCTCAGATTCGATCCGGCAAGGGTCATGATATGCCTCCTGAAAATTTGAAAAGGGCTTTTATGCTTTTTTTATCTTTCACTTTGGAGGGAAGAAGATCCAGTTTTCTTTTGGCCAGCATTTTTAAACCAAGATTCATATCGGAAAACAGGTCCTTTTCGGAAAATTTATATTTCATCATGATCTCAAGTTTATGGGTTCTCCCATGGCGGCGGATGGAATTGATGACGGCCTGGTGAAAGGATAAGATACCGGGCTCGGCGATCTCACTGTGTTCCAGGATGGCCATCTGCCTCAACGCATCCATGATGGCGGCCATATCGACGCTGTTGGGGCATTCCATGGAACAGGTATTGCACCCCACGCACAGCCAGATGGTGTTGCTCTTTAAGACTTTTTCCTTTAATCCAAACTGAATCATCCGGATGACGGCATTGGGAAGGTATTCCATGTCTTGGGCAAAGGGGCATCCCCCGCTGCAGGCAAGGCAATGCCAGCAGCGGTGTAAATTGGCATGGCTCAATGCCTCCACCTCTCCTGCAAAATTTTTTGACCCCTCATTCATCACAATCGCATCCATATGAGATCTCTCCGTGAGTTGTAAAAAGGCGTGGCCTTTATGCAGGACATTAACATATGAAAACCCTGGTTTCCTTGATTTACATCAAGGAGAAAGCGCCGGCCGGATTAATTCAGGCGGGTCCGGGAAAAAATTGAGAGGTTTTCCCCGTCAGATAATAGGCCAAAAGGCCCACCCATTCATAGGCGGCCTCGTCGAGTTTTGACAGATTGCCTGAAAAATTCCAGGTGAGCCTGAAAAGAGATTCAGGGTTTGTATCGTGATTTACCGGAAAAGGAATCACCTTCCAGTTGATTTTATGGAAAATACCCAGTGCCCGGGGCATATGGGAGGCACTGGTGATCAGCACCCATTTCTCATCCGGTCCCGGCCGGACCATCTGTTTGGTAAACACAGCATTTTCATAGGTATTGCGGGACGCGGATTCAAACAGGATGTTTGAAATATCAAGCCCCTGTTCCTGGAGCAGTTTTTTCGCCACTTCAGACCCCTTGTATTCCTGCTGCAGGGGGTCCCCGGTTCCGCCGGAATAAACATGCCGGGCATGGGGAAAATTTTTGATGAGGTTTATAAAGGCAAAGAACCTTTCCGAGTGCTGGTTCAGTTCGACCTGGCCCCAGGCAAAACTTTTTGTAATATTCTCAGATCCGCCCAGGACGATGATGCCGTCAATGGGGGAGGATAACCGGGAAACCGGGGGAAACCGGCTTTCAAGGGGATATAAAAGCCAGTCCCCCACGGGAAGAACCGTTATCACGAAGATCAAAACAGACAGAAGAATACTTAATCGTCTTGCTTTTTGATGGGCTTTGATAATAACCAGGAAAAAGCAGGAGAATATCAGTATCACCAGCAGGGATTCCGGTGAACAGACCAGCCGGAAGAGTTTTGACAGCAGAAAAAACAAGGTGTTCATTGGATGGTATCAACTCCTTGATCCGGGTCTTCTGTGTCATCGCATTCTCCTTCATCGAACAGCTTTTTCAACGAGGCTTTTTTGATAATATTGCCGCCGAATTTCTCCATGATGGAATCAACGGCCTTATCAACGGAGGCCCATTGCGTTTCCGTTTTTTTCCCTTCTCCCAGCAGGGTCATCTGGATGGGCCTGTCTTTATCTTTCAGGGAGGTTACCCCCACTCCCGCCAGCCTGATTTTCTTTTTCAGTTCGATTTTCCGGTACAGGGCAAGGGCCTCCTTGAAGATGGCGGCAGAGGAAGAAACCGGTGTATCAAGGGTCTTGCTCCGGGTAACCTGGGTAAAATCCGAGAATTTTAATTTGATGAAAACCGTTTCGCAGACAAGATGTTTTGCCCTCAGATCCCTGCCCACGATATGCGCCCTGTCCAGGAGTATGCCTTTAAGGGTCTCAAAATCCGACACATCCTTTGACAGGGTGGTCTCACTGGATATGGATTTCCGGGTGTGGCCGGTCTCCACCATGGAAGCGTCAATGCCGTTGGACAATTCGAACAGGTGGGGCCCCATTTTCCCGAATTTTTGGGTCAGAAGCGGAAGAGAAAATTTTTTAATGTCTCCAAGCGATTGGATCTTCAGGATATCCATCTGTTTCATGGCCGCCTGTCCCACTCCCGGCACCTTTTGAATGGGCAGGGCCGCCAGAACCCGGGGGGCGTCGGCCGTGGTGATGAGGGTCAATCCATCGGGCTTGTTCATGTCTGAGGCGATTTTGGCTAAAAATTTCATGGGGGCAATGCCGATGGAGCTGGTCAGGGAAAGCCCGGCCTCAATTTTTTTTTTAATGGCCCGGCCCATCTCTTCGGGTGATCCGAAAAGCCTTTCACACCCGGTAATATCAACAAAGGCCTCGTCAATGGAAACCGGCTCCACCAAAGGTGAAAATCCGGACAGGATCGCCATGATTTTTTTTGAATCGGTTCTGTATTTTTTCATATTGCCGGGAACAACGATGAGATCGGCGCATTTCTGTTTCGCCGCGTATACCGGCATGGCGGACCGGATACCGAATTTGCGGGCTTCATAGCTTGCGGTGGAGACCACGCTTCGTTTTGAAGTCCCGGCTACAATGACGGGCCTGTGCCGAAGGGCGGGATTGTCTCTTTGTTCAACAGCGGCAAAAAAGGCGTCCATGTCAATGTGCAAGATCATTTTTCTGCATCTCCAGAACATATTTATGGAGAAGTTCATTTTGCTCAGGGGGGCAGTCTTCAAAAACGCAATGGCAGATGGATTCTTTATCAATGGTCAGGATACTCAATCCGGAGGAAACCAGAGTGTTGCCCCTGTAATGGGGAACATCCAGGACGAAACTTACGGCGTCTCTATCCCGCGGTTGAAATCCCTGGTTTTCAAAGGATAGGCCCTGGGCGCTGATATCCAGGACAATGACCTCTTTCCCTTTGAATGTGAGGGGAAATCCCCGGCCCTTCTTAAAATGATACCGGAAGGTGTGCCGCAGGTCATCGGAGTCATACCGGATGATCTCAGTTTCGGGCTTCTTTTTTTTCCAGAACAAATTCCACCCTCCTGTTTTGGGACCTGTTTTCTTCCGATGTATTGGGTAAAAGGGGCATGGCATCTCCGTATCCGGTGGCGGTGAGCCGATCCGGGAGAAGGCCCCTGGAAATGAGGTATCTTAAAACCGTTGTGGCCCGGATGGCCGATAATTCCCAATTGGAAGGAAAAAATTCCGTGGAAATCGGATGGTCGTCTGTATGCCCCTTGATATTGACGGTATAATCCGGGTAATCATACAGAATATCAACGAGGTCATCAATGACCGTTGCAGCCGAAGGGTTCAGCGAGGCCGATCCCGAGCCGAAGAGGGCTTTCCCGTTAATGGTGACGATGATCCTGCCGTCCAGAATCCGGGTGGAAAGATATTCTTTTTCACTGCTGGACCGGGCAAACCGGGTCAGGTCTTCAAACAGGGATTTTTCACGGGATTTAAGACCGGTAATATCCTCAAGGGTGATCCGGGTGTCCAATAGTTCCGGGATGTTAACCAGGTCCATGAGACCGACGAGTTCCTCACTGTTTTCGATCTTGATTTTAATTGAATCAACGACTTTGCTGTATTGATTCCGCTCAACAGAGGTCAGGGTGTACAACAGAACAAAAAACACCAGGAGCAGGGTCATGAGGTCTGCATAGGTGACAAGCCAGGTGGCGTCATCATCATAGGTGATAAAGGTATTATGGTAAGTATTGTCTCTCATGTTCAGTCTTTCAGATTGATTCTGTTCAAGGGCTTTCGGAGCCGTGAAGAAATGAAGCTGGAAAGTTTTTCATAAATAATTATGGGGTTGTTGTTATTGATGATGGAAATGGCCCCCTCCCTTTGAATTTCAAGATTGATGATTTCAATGACGGTTCTTGACCGCAGTTTGCCGGCAATGGGAAGAAAAAAAAGAGTGGACAACAAAGAACCGTAAAAGGTGGTCAGTAATGCGACGGCCATGGCCGGTCCTATGCTGGAAGGGTCCTGAAGGCGGCTCAGCATCTGGACCAGACCGATCACGGTCCCCAGCATGCCGAAGGCAGGGGCATATAGCCCCATTTTTCTGAACACATCCTGGACAATGAAATGCCGCATCTGGAGGGATTGGATTTCCGTTGTCAGGGCGGCCCGGATCACTTCTTCCGAAGAGCCGTCGGATAAGAGGCCGCAGGCTTTTTTCAGAAAAAGGGAATCCGTCTTGACCTTGCTGAGTTCAAGGAGTCCCTGGCGCCGGCTGATCTGGCTGAGTTTGATCATGACGGCCACGGCTTCGTTGGGGTCTTCCTTATCTTTGGAAAAAACAAAATAGGCGGCTTTAAAGGCAGCCGCCACATCTCTGAATTGAAAGGTGATCAGGGTAGTGGCAAGGGTGCCGCCGAATACAATCATGAGGCCCGGCACATTGATAAAATTATGAAGGTCACCGGCAATATAAATGGCACTGAAGATTAATGAGAGCCCGGAAATGATGCCGATAAAAGATGCAATATCCATATCAAATGATCTTCCCCTAAATAAATATACCCAGGTTCTTGTCGAATAGCGGTCAGAACAAGTTTAGGCCATGCTATATGATAAAATTTGGGTGGTCAAGATTAAGTTGATTCCATGGTCGGGGGATGTGAGGTCTCGTTCATTCTTTTTTTTAAAAGGAATATTTATGATAATAGCCATGATTTCAAACTGTTACATCATAATCACCTTGCTTGAATTGTCTTGCACAAAGCATTGTCCAATGCTAAACTAACTGATTTTTAGAAAATAGCCGGCCTATGAGGCTTAAATGAAAATTGGGGCGAATCGGATGGGGTTGATCGAAAAAAGCAGGTTTATCTTGATCCTGGTGGTGTTCATGCTGGCCGGGGGGGGCTGTGGCGAGCCTGAAAAAGAAAAACCAGTGGAATTTCTTTTAAAATCATCGTTGATCAGCGTTTCAGAATCGGATTTTCTGGATGAGCTGGACTTGAAAAAATCAGCCTATCCGTATACCCTTAATAAGAATCCGGCAGAATACAATGAAATCGTGATTCAACTGGTGAATATGCTTTCTGAAGAGATCCTTCTTCTGAGTGCGGCCGCCGATCTTGGGGTGACGGTTACAGACGCGGAGGTTGAGGCTGCAGAAGCAGAGTTTAAAGAAGATTATCCTGAAAATGCTTTTGAAGCCATGCTCCTGGAAAATGCCATACCCTATCCCCTGTGGAAACAACGCTTAAAGAAAAATCTGATCATGGATCGACTCATTGATCAGGAAATCAGACATAAGATTGAAATTACTTCAGAGGAACTTGTTGAATTGTATAGTAAATATATTGAAGAAACCCGGGCTCCAAAAAATTCAAACAAAAAATCCTCAAAAAAGATGGATGAAACCGAACTGATTGCCGTACTCCGTCTTCAAAAAACAGAGAAGGTATATGGAGACTGGATCAAAGCGCTTGAATCGAAATATCCGATTGAAATCAATAAGGAAAGGCTTAAATCCGTATTAATTGGTATTGAAGAAAACGAGGGAAATAAAAATGAAAAAAATGACTAACCTGCTTATCTTTTTTCTGATCCTGATGGGATTGCTTGCCCCGGCTTTGCCGGCAGAGACCTTGGACCGGATTGTGGCCATTGTGGACAGTGATATCATTACCCTGACCCAATTGATGAAAGAAACGGGACCCTATAAAAAAAATATCGAAACCTCCGGATATTCCGATGAAAAGAAAAAGGCGGTTACGGATGAGCTGAACCGGAAAATGCTGGGCTCCCTGATTGACCAATCCTTGACCCAGCAGGAGGCTAAAAAATATAATATTGAAATTTCCGAGATGGAAATAGACGGCGCCATTGAAAATGTCAAACGAATTAAATCCTTAAGCCCTGAAGCCCTTGAAAAGGCCATAGAACAGGAAGGATTGACCTATGAGGAATACCGGGAGACCGTCCGAAAACAGATTTTGCAGGCCCGGCTCATTAATTCTGTCGTAAAATCCAAGGTGGTCATAACCGATGCCGAGATCATGCGGCAATATGAGGTCAATATTGAAAAATATGCGGTGAACAGAAAATACCATTTAAAAAACATCCTCATGAACGATAAGGCCAAAATGGATGAAATAAAAATCAAGCTGGATAATAAGGAAGATTTTTCAACGCTTGCAAAACAATATTCCATGGCCCCTAATGCATCAGACGGCGGGGATCTCGGCGTCTTTGACTTTGGCAGTTTTTCGACCGGAATCAAGGACAGCATTGCATTATTGAAAAAAGGGGAGCATACAGAGGTTATCCAGACAGCCCAGGGATTCCAGATTTTTTATGCCCAGGACGTTGAGCAGGGAAGCACCCAAACCTTTGAACAGGCCCGGGATGAAATCTATGAAGCCCTCTATCAGGAGCAGGTCAAGGCAAAATTTGATGCCTGGCTTGAATCCTTAAAGAAAAAAGCACACATTAAAATCTTGCTTTGATTAACCCTTTGGCTTGTTAAACAGGAACCATCATGCACAATGATCAAATCAAAGTTTTAACCGCCAGCTTGAAACGACTCTTGCGCCGGGGCGCCACCAAACAGGTGACCAATATCATTAAGAAAACGCATATGGCCGATCTTGCCAGTGCCTTTAAAGAATTGTCCTCGGATAGCCGTGAGAAACTCTTCAAACTGATAAAGGACCCTGAAGAAATCGGGCTTTTTTTCTCCACCCTGGATGAAAGCCTTTTTCTTGAGTTCGTAAAAACCGTTGGAATAGACAAGCTGGTTGAAATATTTGATCACATGCCTTCCGATGACGCCGCCTGCCTTTTAAACCTTTTGGACGATGAAATTTCAGATCAGATTCTTTCAAAGATGAAAAAGGAAGAGTCGGATAATGTCGAACAGATCATGAGCTATGATGATGATACTGCCGGCAGCCTGATGGTTAAGGATTTTATTGCCCTTGAGGAAGATTTAAAGGCAAAAGAGGTGATTGCAGCCCTGCAAAGCAAATACCTGGATGTAGAGATGCCTTTCTATATCTATGTGGTGGATGCCTATGGAAAACTGGTGGGCGTGATTTCCTTAAGACAGCTTGTGGTGGTTCATCCCGAAAAGCCGCTCAAGGAATTCATGGCCAAGGACCTTGTCTCGGTGACCCCCTATACGGACCGGGAAGAAGTGGCCAGGATCGTTTCACGGTATGATTATCTGGCTGTTCCCGTGGTGGATGAGGATAACCGGATCGTGGGCATCGTAACCGTGGACGATGTCATTGACATTCTCCATGAGGCTGCCACGGAAGATATGCTCAAAATGGCCGGTGTGGGAGAAGAATACATCGAAACCCAGACCATTTTGAGGGGGACCCGGATCAGGCTTCCCTGGTTGTTTGCCAGTTTTCTGGGAGGAGTGGCCGCCTTTTTGATCATTGGCGGGTTTAAGGAAGAGCTGGCCAAATTCGCGAGTCTTGCCGCCTTTATCCCGGTTATCATGGGGATGGGGGGCAATATCGGTACCCAGAGCTCCACCATCGTGGTCCGGGGTATTGCCACGGGAAGGATTGATGTCCGGGATTTTTCAAAGGTAGTGTTTAAGGAATTATCTGTGGGTCTTATTCTGGGCCTTATTTACGGTCTTTTTATCGGCGTCATCGCAAGGATTTTTTTTGCTTCGGAAATTTTTGCCTGGCCCCTTGCCTTTGCCGTGGCCCTGGCCATTCTTTCTTCCATGTCCATTGCCGCCCTGGTGGGCTCCATGGTGCCTCTGGTTCTGGAAAAGCTCAATATCGACCCGGCCGTGGCCACCGGGCCTTTTGTGACGACCTCCATCGATATTGTCAGTGTATATTGTTATTTCTCGATTGCCGGTCTTTTCCTGGGCCTTTAAGATCCTCCTATGCCGGGTTTCAGCGCAGACGCCATATTGTTGAGGAAGATCGAATATGGGGACCATGATTTTATCATCAGTTTTCTCACCCGGTCCCATGGAAAAATTTCAGTTATTGCCAAAAATGCAAAAAAGAGTGTCAAACGATTTACCGGTGCCCTGGATCTGTTTTCGGTGAACCAGATCCACTGCGTCTATCCCAAAAAGAAAAAAGACGGGCTGACCATTCTTTCTCAGGCCGACCTTGAGGACGGATTCGGAAATATCCGCTATGATGTGTTCAAAACCACCTATGCAAGCTTCTGGGTGGAACTGGTCCATTTCTGGCTGGAAGAAGAAAAACCGCAGATCAAACTATATGACCTCCTTTTTTTTTCCCTGGATGCCCTGAATATCGGCAACATTTCCAAAGAAGTCATCCACCTTTTGTTTATGATCCGCTTCATGGCCCTGTCCGGATTTGAGCCTCATATTGAATCCTGCGGCCGCTGCAAAACCCTTGTGGACGATATAAAACAGAACCGGGTCATGTTTGATTTTAAGGAAGGACGGATCATTTGCCCGAATTGTGCAAAGGGAGAATCCAAACATGGCCGGATGGTTTCCAAGGGAACCCTGAAACAGCTTTTCTGGATCAATCAAAATGAGGTCCACCGGGTGGACCGGATTAAATTTTCAGGATTGGCCATAAAAGAAGGTGAGGCTCTCCTGGAATCCTTTATCCCCTTTCATCTGGGAAGGGAATTTAAAAGCCTTCAATTTTTGAAGCGGCTGAGGCAGACCCATGAATTTTAATACAAAGCTTGACCAAAACCCCATACAGGTTTCGGTTCCCTGCCGGGTGGATTTCGGCGGCACCCTGGACATCAGTACCCTTTATCTTCCCATGGCAAGCCTGTCCCCGGCCACTTTTAATATGGCCCTGGATCTGAGAACCCGGATTACACTCGCTTCCTTTGAACGAGGATACGTCAAGGTATCCTCAAAGGGATTTGAAACCGCGGTGTTTAAACGAGACGGGGCCCCCTTTCATCATCCCATGGGACTCATGTTTGCCGTTGCAAAATATTTTGATGCAGAGGGTGTCCACATCCATATCGACTCGGCCTCGCCCCCGAGAAGCGCCCTTGGCGGGTCTTCTGCCGCGGCCGTGGCCATTGTGGCGGCTTTTTACCATCTTATGGGAAAAAAAATAGATCCCGCCCATACGGCCTGGCTGGCCCATTATATTGAAGCCGGTGTGGCCGGTGTACCCTGCGGTATGCAGGATCAACTGGCCGCAGCCTTTGGCGGGGTGAACCAATGGTCCTGGCGGATGGGAAGAACAGGACCCCTGTTCCGGCAAAAAAAAATCTTTGACACGGATGCTGACATGAAAGCCTTTAACGCCCACATCCTGGTGGCCTATTGCGGAATTCCCCATGTTTCAAAGGATATCAACAAACAATGGGTGGACTCGTTCCTGAGGGGAGAGAACCGGAAGATATTTGAAAAAATAACGGGTCTGACAAAAGAATTTTCAGTGTGTGTAAAAAAGAGAAATTACAGGCAGGCCGCGGATCTGATGAACCAAGAAACAAAATTAAGACTTGAAATGACACCCGAGGTGCTTGACAATACCGGGGAAATATTGTTTGACAGTGCTATCGGTTGCCGGTGTGGTGCACGATTTACCGGGGCCGGGGGGGGCGGCTGCCTCTGGGCCGTAGGTGAAGCAGGGGCCATTGATCTGTTAAAACCAAGGTGGCAGAATATCCTGTCCACCGTTGAAGGAGCAGAGATCCTTAATACCGGAATTGATCATCAAGGGATCATCCTTGATCCTTATTAATTATTGAAGAAGCGGAGCAACATGAATTTTCAAGATGTAATCTTAAATCTGAATCAGTATTGGGCCGAGAAAGGATGTGTCCTCATCCAGTCCTATGACATGGAAGTGGGCGCCGGGACCTTTCATCCGACCACCCTTTTGCGGGCACTGGGGCCGGAACCCTGGAAGGTTGCCTATGTGCAGCCGTCAAGGCGGCCCACCGACGGCCGGTACGGGGAAAATCCCAACCGGCTTCAGCATTATTACCAGTATCAGGTCATCCTGAAACCCTCTCCTCCGGATGTCCAGCAATTGTATCTGGATTCCATGAGGATCCTGGGGGTGGATCCCCTGGAACATGATATCCGGTTTGTGGAGGATGACTGGGAATCCCCGACCCTCGGGGCTTCGGGCCTGGGCTGGGAGGTCTGGCTGGACGGTATGGAGGTCACCCAGTTCACCTATTTCCAGATGACCGGCAGCATGGAAGTCAAGCCGGTTTCCGTTGAACTGACCTACGGCCTTGAACGGATCTGCATGTATCTCCAGGGCGTGGACAATGTATTTGATTTGAAATGGAACAATGAGATCACCTACCGGGATGTTTACCACCAGCAGGAAGTGGAGCAGTCCACCTATAATTTCGAGGTGGCGGATGTGGACCTCCTGTTCGACCTTTTTAAAAAATATGAGACGGAAGCCCACCGGATCATCGGTCAGGGCCTTGTGATCCCGGCCTATGAATTTTGTCTGAAATGCTCCCATACCTTTAATCTCCTGGATGCAAGGGGGGCCATCAGCGTTACGGAAC
Organism: Desulfobacula sp.; assembly: GCA_011390085.1. Lineage (GTDB taxonomy): Bacteria > Desulfobacterota > Desulfobacteria > Desulfobacterales > Desulfobacteraceae > Desulfobacula. The sequence goes on along the minus strand of JAABTB010000009.1, from coordinate 775 downwards.
GTACCGGCTATATCAAGCGGATCAGGGATATTGCAAGGGTCTGCGCCGGCGCCTATGTGGCCCAGCGGGAAGCCATGGGATATCCGCTGCTGAAAAAGGGAGGGAAAAATTAAGATGAATACGCTATTGATTGAAATCGGCTGTGAAGAGATCCCGGCCGGTTATATCCTCCCGGCTTTGAAGGCCTTTAAAGAAAACATCCTCCTGGCCCTGGACAAAAACCGGATTGAACACGGGGAAGCCAGGATCTTCGGTACTCCACGGCGCCTGGCCCTGATGGTTGAACGGGTCGGGGACATGCAGGCCGACAATACGTCTACCCTTACCGGTCCTCCGGAACGGGTGGGGTTTGATGAGAATGGAAAAGCCACCCTGGCCGCAGAAAAATTTGCAGCCAAGGCAGGGGTGGCGGTTCAGGATATCCGCGTGGAAGACACGCCCAAGGGAAGATATCTGGTGGCAGTGATCGAAGAAAAATCCGAATCCGCCGTCCTCATCCTTGAAAGCATCCTGCCAAAAGAAATCCTCTCCATTCCCTTTCCCAAAAGCATGAGATGGGGTGATCTTTCCATCAGCTTTGCAAGACCCATTATTTCCCTTGTGGGGCTCCTGGGAGAAAAAATCCTTGAATTCAAGGTGGGCAATATCAAATCCTCATCCTATATTTTCGGTCATCCCTTCATGTCACCGGGCAAATACAAGGTGACGGCGGCCGAAAAATATATTGAAACGGCCGAGGCCGCTGGGATCATCCCGGATATTGAAAAACGGAGGG
>JAABTB010000101.1 GCA_011390085.1 Desulfobacula sp. | reverse complement strand
CTCATCGATTTTGCAACCCTCTACCGGAAAGGGGTGCATATGGCGACCCCCGTCTTTGATGGGGCAAGCGAGGATGAGATCAAACATCTGATCAAAATGGCCGGGTTTGATTCCTCCGGGCAGTCTGTGCTGTATGACGGCAGAACCGGTTTGCCCTTTGCCAAACCGGTAACCGTAGGGGCCATGTATATGCTTAAACTTCACCACTTGGTCGATGATAAACTGCATGCCCGTTCCATTGGGCCCTATTCTCTGGTTACACAACAGCCTCTCGGCGGAAAGGCGCAGTTCGGCGGACAGCGGTTGGGAGAAATGGAGGTCTGGGCCATGGAAGCCTATGGTGCCGCCCATGCATTACAGGAATTTTTAACGGTCAAATCCGATGATATGACCGGAAGAACCAGAATGTATGAAAAAATAGTAAAAGGCCAGAACGTTCTTGAACCGGGGATGCCTGAATCTTTCAGGGTTCTTATTAAAGAATTGAACAGCCTGGGGTTGGATATGAATCTCATAGAAGGAAATAAATAAGGAGAAGACATTGGATAATATATACGATTTCTTCGCAAAGCCAAAAGATCCCAAGATTTACACGGCTGTTCAAATAAGCCTTGCATCTTCAGACCAGATCAGGGAGTGGTCTCATGGTGAAATCAAAAAACCGGAAACAATAAATTACAGGACATTCAAACCGGAAAGGGACGGGCTTTTCTGTGCAAAAGTGTTTGGCCCGACCAAAGATTATGAGTGTAATTGCGGCAAATACAAACGTATGAAACACCGCGGGGTCGTGTGTGAAAAATGCGGGGTCGAGGTGATTCAGTCCAAAGTGCGCCGGGAGAGAATGGCCCATATAGAACTTGCTTCTCCTGTATCTCATATCTGGTTTTTAAAAAGCCTTCCCAGCAAAATCGGTAATGTTCTTGATTTAACACTGAAAAGCCTTGAAAAAGTTTTATATTTTGATTCTTATATTGTCATTGAGCCAAAAGAAACAAGTCTTAAACGGCTCCAGCTTCTTTCAGACGATCAATATTATGAAGCCCAGGAAACATTCGGCGAAGAAGGATTTGAGGCCGGTATCGGTGCTGAAGCAATTCTAAGGCTGTTGAACGAGATCAATCTTCAGCAGGTTCATGATGAATTAAAAGAAGAAATTCAATCCACAAAGTCCGTTGCCAAGCAGCAAAAAATGGCCAAGCGTCTTAAGGTTATTGATGCGTTTTTAACCTCCGGCATTGAACCGGCACGAATGATATTGACGGCTTGTCCGATTCTTCCGCCGGACCTTCGGCCCCTTGTTCCTCTTGAAGGGGGACGGTTCGCAACCTCGGACCTGAACGATCTGTACCGCAGGGTTCTGAATAGAAATAACCGGCTTAAAAGACTGGTGGACCTGAATGCCCCTGATATCATCGTCAGAAATGAAAAGCGAATGCTCCAGGAAGCGGTTGACGTCCTGTTTGACAATGGGCGTCACGGCAGGGTGGTTACCGGTACCAACAAACGGCCCCTGAAATCCTTGAGTGATACCTTAAAAGGGAAACAAGGCCGTTTCCGGCAAAACCTCTTAGGCAAACGTGTGGATTATTCAGGTCGTACGGTTATCACCGTTGGTTCCGAGTTAAGGCTACACCAGTGCGGTATCCCGAAAAAAATGGCCCTTGAGCTGTTTAAACCGTTTATTTATAATTATCTGGAGCAAAAAGGTCTTGTTTCAACGGTTAAAAGCGCCAAGAAAATGGTCGAACGAGAAGAAACCGAAGTCTGGGACGCCCTCGAATCCGTTGTCAAGGAATACCCTGTAATGCTCAACAGGGCTCCTACGCTTCATCGACTGGGATTTCAGGCCTTTGAACCGGTATTGATCGAAGGAAAAGCCATTCAGCTTCACCCTCTGGTTTGCCCTGCTTTTAATGCCGACTTTGACGGTGACCAGATGGCCGTTCATGTTCCGCTTTCTCTTGAATCCCAGTTGGAAGCCAGAATCATGATGCTGTCCACCAATAATATTCTTTCCCCGGCAAACGGTCAGCCCATTATCGTGCCCACCCAGGATATTGTTCTGGGCATTTATTATATGACCCGGGGCGTAAGAAATCAGAAAGGTGAAGGTGTTCATTTTTCAAGCCTTGATGAAGTCAGGTCTGCATTTGATGCCGGGGAACTCTCCCTGCATGCAAAGATCAAGGTCCGGATTGATGACGAAATGCATGATACCACCACAGGCAGGATTCTTCTTTGGGAAACGATCCCCGGTGACACGCTCTTATCCCTCAGTAGAATCAGATCCCGTTCTCTCGAGAACTGTGAAGCTGCGTTAGAGGAATTAAAGGCGGGCAAGGAATTTGATAAGATATTAAAAAAATATTCCGATGACGAGCTTAAAAAGACCAGGGGAAAGACGGATCTGTTAACCCGGAAAGAATTTAAAAATCTGTTCCAGGTTTCTGAAATTATTGTGGAACAGCTTTTCGGATTAAAAGAGGAACAATTTACGGATATCCGAAAAATAGGTGAATATTATACCATATTCAAGGTCGATGAGCGTAAAACCACGCTTCCTTTTAATCTGGTCAACAAACTGATGGATAAATCTTCCATTGTAAAGCTGATTGATTATGCCTATCGGAATATCGGACTGAAGGAAACCGTTATCCTTTCCGACCGCCTTAAAGACATCGGGTATAAGTATTCTACTCTGGGCGGTCTTTCCATCTGTATTGACGACATGATTATTCCGGATCAGAAATGGGATATCATTGCCAAGGCAGAGAAAAATATTGAAGATATTAAAAATCAGTACTCTGAAGGATTAATTACCCAGGGTGAGAAATATAACAAGGTGGTGGATATCTGGGCCCAGAGCACGGATGATATTGCCAATGCCATGATGGAAGTCATGAAAAATCCGACCGGCGCCAAGGATGAGGATTCAGCCGAGAATTTGAACGCCGTTTATATCATGGCAGACTCCGGCGCCCGCGGCAGCAAGGATCAGATGCGCCAGTTGGCCGGAATGAGAGGGTTGATGGCCAAGCCTTCAGGAGAAATTATTGAAAACCCGATCACAGCCTGCTTCAGGGAAGGTCTTTCGGTCCTTCAGTATTTTATCTCAACTCATGGTGCCCGAAAAGGTCTGGCAGATACGGCTTTGAAAACCGCCAATTCCGGATATCTGACACGGCGTCTGGCCGATGTGGGCCAGGATTGCACCATTGTTGAGATTGATTGTGGAACCATCAATGGAATCGAAGTTGAGGCTCTTTACGAAGGGGGTGAGGTTATTCAAACCCTTGGAGAAAGAATATTAGGACGGGTCACCCAGGAAGATATCCGTGATCCTTATTCTGATGAATTTATTGTCGGAGCTGACACTGAACTCACTGAAACCCATGTCAAAAAAATTGAAGAGGCAGGGGTTCAGAAAGTCAAAATCCGCTCTGTACTCACCTGCAATTCCAAGCATGGGGTCTGCTCCAGATGTTATGGCCGGGATCTTGCCCATGGAGAGACCGTGGAGATCGGCCAGGCCATCGGTATTGTTGCCGCCCAGTCCATTGGTGAGCCGGGAACCCAGTTGACCATGAGAACCTTCCATATCGGGGGGACGGCATCCAGAAAGGTTGAAGTTGCCGAAATCAAAGCAAGGGTGGGGGGGATATTACAATTCAATGAAGATATCCAGACCGTTATTTCTGCCGGGAATGAAATTATTGTCATGAATCGTAAGGGTGGCGGAATCACCATTGTTGGTGAAGAAGGGCGGGAAAGAGCCAAAGAAAACGTTATCTATGGGGCCACCCTTCATATTAAAAACGGCCAGAAAGTAGAGCCGGGGGATGTCATTGCCACCTGGGATCCTTTTACAACACCGATTATCACTGAGGTTTCAGGCAGGGTACGGTTTGCTGATATTGACGTCGGCAATACGGTTCAGGAACAGATAGACCCTGTCACCGGAAAGGTTTCCCGTACCATTATCGAAGGCAGGGACAGTGAGATAAGACCGAGAATAACCATTAAGGATAAGGAAGGAAAAGGCGTTAAGCTTCCCAATTCTAAAATGGCGGCAAGGTATTATCTGCCGGTAAATGCCATTCTGAAAGTTGAAGATGACGATCAGGTAATGGCAGGAGATGTTATTGCAAAACTGCCGAGAGCCACAACCAAGACCAAGGATATTACCGGAGGTCTTCCTAGGGTTGCAGAGCTTTTTGAAGTTAGAAAGCCCAAAGATCCTGGAGTGCTGACCGAAATTGATGGGTATGTCGTTGTATCCAAAGGCACCAAGGGAAGACAGAAGGTCACCGTTACACCGACCGATGTCGGGGAGAGCAAAGAGTATTCCATTCCCAAAGGGCAGCATGTAACGGTATATGACGGTGATTATGTAAAAGCGGGTGATCCCTTGATTGCCGGCAGTGCAAATCCTCAGGATATTATGAATATCAAGGGTGAAGTGGCCCTGGCCAAATACCTGGTGGATGAGGTACAGGAAGTCTACCGTCTTCAGGGGGTAAGAATTAATGATAAACACATTGAAGTTGTCATCCGGCAGATGATGAGGCGGGTAAAAGTTGTTTCCACAGGAGACACCAATTTTATACCGGATGAACAGATTGATCGGGTTCAGTTTGAAGAAACAAACCGGGCTGTTGCCATGAAAGGCGGCGAGCCGGCCAAGGGCGAGCCCTTAATCCTTGGTATTACAAAAGCGTCCTTATCAACAGACAGTTTTCTTTCCGCGGCATCCTTCCAGGAAACAACCAAGGTATTGACCCTTGCAGCCATTGAAGGGAAGCACGATGATCTGAAAGGACTTAAGGAAAATGTCATTATGGGCAGGATGATTCCTGCCGGAACCGGATTCCCGGGGTATGACAAAGTTGAAGTTGGATTAGGAGAGATTGTCCAGGTATAATCTTAAGAAAAAACTTGACTTTTAGAGGATGTGAACGTAATATCTAATATTTTGTCGTGTATGACAATAGTTAAACCGTGATAAGGAGCGTTGGAAAAGTTATGCCGACCATTAATCAGTTGGTTCGAAAAGGTAGAAAAAAAGCGGAAAAAAAGATCAGTACGCCCGGTTTAAAGGGTGGTCCGCAGAAACGTGGTGTCTGCACTAGAGTGTACACATCTACACCCAAGAAACCGAACTCCGCTTTGAGAAAAGTGGCCAGGGTTCGATTGACTACGGGAATGGAGGTTGCTGCATATATCCCCGGCATGGGGCATAATCTTCAGGAGCACTCCGTTGTCCTTGTGAGGGGTGGTAGGGTAAAGGACCTTCCGGGTGTTCGCTATCATATTGTCAGGGGCGCCCTTGATACCTTAGGGGTTGATGATAGAAGGCAGGGCCGATCAAAATATGGTGCAAAACGACCCAAATAAATTTAAAATTTTTTAGTTATGGTGGACACGAATGATGGCGGTAAAAGAAATAAATCTTGATAATACGACAAAAAATGCAACGCAGGAAGAAAAACTTGCCGCAAAATTTGTTAACTGCGTCATGAAAAACGGGAAGAAAAATGCAGCTCGAAAAGTTGTAAAAGAAGCCTTGTTGATTGCAGAAGAGAAAATAGGCGAGCCCGCTCTGGTCATATTGAAAAAGGCATTTGATAATATCAAGCCGACGGTTGAGGTAAAATCCCGGCGAATTGGTGGTTCGACCTATCAGGTGCCGACGGATATTAAAACAGGCAGACAGATGGCGCTTGCCTTCCGTTGGTTAATAGATTTCAGCCGTAAACGCTCTGAAAAAGGGTTTGCAAAAAAGCTGGCCTCAGAAGTGCTTGATGCCTATAACCAGCGCGGCGGAGCAATGAAGAAAAAGGAAGATACACACAAAATGGCAGAAGCCAACAAGGCATTTGCTCATTTCAGGTGGTAATTATATTTTGAATATCCTGAAAACATTCCACAGGAGGAATTAAAATGGCTAAGGAGAAATTTGCGCGGACAAAGCCGCATGTGAACATAGGCACAATTGGTCATATCGATCATGGGAAGACGACGCTGACGGCGGCAATCACAAAGCATTCAGCGATGAAGGGGTTTGGGTCATATATCCCGTTTGACCAGATAGACAAGGCGCCTGAAGAAAGAGAACGCGGTATCACCATTGCAACGGCCCATGTCGAGTATGAGACCCCAAACCGTCACTACGCGCATGTTGACTGTCCGGGCCATGCAGACTATATAAAGAATATGATCACGGGTGCAGCCCAGATGGATGGCGCCATACTGGTGGTCAGTGCCGATGACGGCCCCATGCCGCAGACCAGAGAACATATTCTGCTGGCACGTCAGGTTGGAGTGCCCACAATCGTAGTGTTCCTGAACAAATGCGACATGGTGGATGATGAAGAATTGATAGAGCTGGTGGAGATGGAGCTTCAGGAGCTTCTGGACACCTATGAATTTCCGGGGGATACCACACCGATCATTCGGGGCAGTGCGCTCAAAGCCCTTGAAAGCGATGATGTGAACAGTGAAGATGCCAAATGCATATTTCAACTTCTGGAAACACTGGACTCCTATGTTCCGGAACCTGTGAGAGATACGGCCAAACCTTTCTTGATGCCGATTGAAGATGTATTCAGCATTTCCGGCCGTGGAACGGTTGTGACCGGAAGAATCGAACGCGGTATCATCAAGACCGGTGAAGAAATCGAGATCGTGGGCATCCGGGAAACATCCAAGACGGTTTGTACCGGTGTTGAGATGTTCAGAAAACTTCTGGATGAAGGCCAGGCCGGAGACAATGTAGGTCTTCTCTTGCGCGGGACCAAACGTGAACAGGTAGAAAGGGGCCAGGTTGTTGCCAAGCCCGGAACCATCACACCGCATACCAAGTTCAGAGCAGAGATGTATGCCCTGAGCAAGGAAGAAGGTGGTCGTCATACACCGTTCTTTACCGGCTACAGACCCCAGTTCTTTTTCAGAACAACGGATATAACCGGAGTTTTGACATTGGATGAAGGGGTTGAGATGATCATGCCCGGAGACAATGCAACCATCAATGTAGAACTGATTAACCCCATAGCCATGGAAAAAGAACTTCGGTTTGCGATTAGAGAAGGCGGCCGTACCGTTGGCGCAGGCGTTATCGGTGAAATTGTTCAATAAGATAGGAAGAATGGTCAATCATGTTGAAAACAAAAATTAGGATCAGGCTTAAGGCATATGATCATAAGCTTCTTGATCAGTCTTCGGTAGATATTGTTGATACTGCAAGAAAAACAGGTGCCAAGATCGTAGGACCGGTGCCCCTTCCCACCCGAATCAACAAATTTACGGTGTTGCGTTCTCCTCATGTGAATAAAAAATCACGTGAACAATTTGAAATCAGAACGCATAAAAGAATGTTGGATATACTTGAACCCACCCAGCAGACAGTTGATGCTTTGATGAAGCTTGATCTTTCTCCCGGGGTGGACAGATCGGAAG
>JAABTB010000100.1 GCA_011390085.1 Desulfobacula sp. | reverse complement strand
AGGGGGGGGTTTTTTAAAATATTTTTCTTTCACCATCCGTCCTGCCCTATACAGAAGAAATCCTATCCCCCCGATATTCAGGAGAATAATGATAATTCCGATGGTTTTTTTAAGGAGCATTGCATCCCCGGTGTTCTGTTAATCGTTTGACGCAAAAGACTTTTGTGTTTATATATAATTTTTATTTATGATACAAGAAACATCGGATTTTTTTATTTGAAAGGAAGATACATGAGCTGGTTTGGGAAAATGATCGGGGGAACTATTGGATTTGCCTTAGGGGGGCCTCTTGGCGCAATAGCAGGGGCTGCCTTTGGGCACGCCTTTATGGATAAGAAGGATGACCTCTACCTGTCGTCTCAACCAGGGGCCCGGGAAACACTTTCCTCTAATGAAGAGGCCCAGCTTATATTTTTTACGGCTGTCTTTTCCATGCTGGCCAAGCTGTGCAAAGCAGACGGAAGGGTATCGGAAAATGAAATCTCTGCCGTAGAGGCCTTCATGAAAAAAGACCTGCATCTCGACCTGAACAGTCAATCGACGGCAGTTACTATTTTTAAACAGGCGCTGAATTCCCCTGAAAGCTTTGAAGGCTTTGCTCTGCAGTTTTATTCCACCTTCCGGGCCCAACCCAATATCATTGACCTGATGATGGACATCCTTTTACGGGTTTCGACAGCAGACGGGAAGATAACCGATAATGAAGAGGCCATTCTTTTATCTGCTGCTAGAGTTTTTAACTATTCCGACTCAGATTATGACCGGTTTAAATCAAGGTATGTTAAAAAAGCCAATAAATATTATGCGGTTTTAAAATGCGATGAAACCGCATCCGATGAAGAGATCAAAAAACAATATCGAAAATTAGCCACGGAATACCATCCTGATAAAATTGAAGCCAAGGGGCTTCCTGAAGAGTTCATTAAATTTGCCAATGACAAATTCAGTGAAATCCAGGAAGCCTATGACGTTATAAAAAAGGAAAGAGGCCTTTAAAACAGCCCTTTTTCCCGGGCAATTTTCATATAGGTTTCAACAAGGTTGGCAGGGGGTTCGATTCGTTCTCCGGCCTCCTTATCCTTCAATGCCACGGCATCAAATTCACAGACGGTAACGCATAATCCGCAACCAATGCATCGGTCAAGATTAACGTGTGCAACGGTTTCCTCTGCATCCACCAGAATGGCATCCATGGGACAGATCTCTTCGCAGGCCTGGCATCCGGTGCATGCATCCGGATTGACCCGGGCCTGGAAATTGGAGCTGACAATTTTGGCCGGTGCCTCAAAGTCTTTTATATTTTTCAGGATTTGACAGCAGCAGTCGCAGCAAAGGCAGATATTCATGGGTTTTTTGGCATTGGACGGCTGGGGGACCAGCCCCTGCTTCACCCCTTGCCGGACGATTTCCAGGGCTTCGTCCTGAGTGATGGTTTTGCCGATGCCCCGGCTTTCGTAAATATAGGCCCCGCCCCCGAAAACCAGACAGGTCTCACTGAGCTTGTCACATCCCTTGCCCATGATACTGTGCTCTTTTCTGCAGATGCAGGGGGCAACCAGGATTTTGGACTGGGACCGGATAATATTCTCCACCTGTTCATAATCCATGATATTGAGTTCGGTGTTCACGGCCTTGGCCACCGGAACAACCCTGAGCTGCTGGGTCGTATTTTTGTACTGACTTTTGATGAGATGGGGCACATATTCATTAAAATCCTGGATCAGTTCCTTGGTCAGCCGGTTGACCTGGTATTCCCAGATACCCACCACAAATTGAAGCAGCATAAAACTGTCGGCCCCATCTTTCCGGACATGGATAATGACCCCTTTTTTCCCCATCTCAATGAGCGTGGGTTTAATTTCCTTGGGATCTCTGTTTGCCCGTTTGGCGATGGCTTCAACAGGTTCGGGCATCATCACAAGGGAAAGGGTAAGCTCTGCCTCCTCCTGTGTAAAGAGCTGTTTTAGAATTCTGAGTTCAACCCCGGATTCGGTTTCGGGAAATCCGCTGGGGGTCCGGTCAAGATGGCCTGCCAGTTTTTTATAAACATTTTCCATGGTGTGGTCTCCAGTCTTTTGTGATCTATTCTGATATCCTTCCTTTAATGATCAGGTCTTTATCCCATTGTTCAGGGACAAGATCAAGAATTTTTCCGCAAAGTTCAGGTCCGCCCTTCAGAAGGACAGTGAGGTAATTGGAGGTAATGGCCTTCAGCATGCCGGTTTTTTTATCCGGCTTATTCTGCACAAGTCCTTCCTGTTTTTGATTCAGATTGCGGTCAATGAAAATTTGTCGTTTTGTTTTATCCAAGGTGCGCATCTTTGAACACCTGTCTTTGATGGTTTTTTCATCGATTTTTGGATCGAAATGATAGGCAGGGGTTCCTTTCCGGGCGGAAAAGGGAAATACGTGAAGATAGGATATGGGAAGGCTTTCGATTAATTCATAGGTGTTTTCAAACTGCCTGTCGGTTTCCGACGGAAATCCGATGAGGGTATCGACACCGATTCCGGCAAAGGGAAGGATCTCATGGATCATCTGAACCATATCTTTAAAAAAGAACCTATCATAGGGCCGTTTCATTTTTTTTAAAATATCATCATCCCCTGATTGCAACGGGATATGGAAATGGTCGCATAAAATATGGCCGGGCCTTGCCAGACGGATGATCCCTTCATTAATTTCGCAGGGTTCGATGGAACTGAGCCGAAGCCTGTAAACAGGCCGTTCCCGGTCGATCCGGGTCAGAAGGTCCAGAAGGGAGGATTTTTCCTTGAAATCAAGTCCGTACATACCGGCATGGATACCTGTTAGAATGACTTCGTTGACCCCTGAGGCTCCCAATTCTCTTAAATGCCGGAGAACATCGGTTTCCGGCATGCTCACCGAAGCTCCCCGGGCATGGGGAACAATGCAATACGTGCAGAATGCATTACAGCCGTCCTGTATTTTCAGATAGGCCCGGGTCATATCTCCCTTAACGGCATGGTGAAACCCATTAAATGGATTCGATTCAGTGCGGTCGATTTTTTTGAATCTCAAAGAAAATGGGTCATCACCTTTTGACCCAAGGTAATCGGCGATTTTGATCTTATCTTTATGACAGACAAGGTGGTCGATTTGGTCGATTTTTGTTATGGCATCCGGGTCTGTCTGGGCATGGCAACCCGTCACAATGACTTTTGCGTCCGGGTTTTCCCGGATGAGTCTCCGGATGGCCTGCCTGGATTGCATGGCAGCCTTTGACGTGACGGCGCAGGTGTTGACAATGACCACGTCGGCATTTTTTTCGCCTTTGGTCCATCCTCTTTCCTCAAGACCGGATGCAATGCCGTCGCTTTCATATTGATTGACCTTGCAGCCAAGAGTTTGAATAAAAAATGTTTTCATTGAATGATGCCGGCCCCCAGCACCCGGGCCCCTCGATAAAACACAGCCGCCTGTCCGGGAGTTACGGCGTTCTGAGCTTCATCGAACACCACCTCTCCCGAAGGTCCCTTCATCATCAGTGTGGACAAGGCTCCCTTATGGCTGTACCGAATTTTTGTCATGATATCCGGGACCGTCCCTTGATCTTCATCATTCCAGTTGATCTCTTTCACCTGAAAGCGTTTTGTGGACAGCTCTTTTTTAAAACACACTTCCAGGGTATTGGCTGCCATATCAATCCGCTTCACATAATAGGCTTCACGGGCAGGGGAATTGATGCCTTTGCGCTGGCCGACGGTAAACTGATGAAGGCCGCTGTGGCGCCCCACGATTTTGCCGTCCATATCCACAATATTGCCCGGTTCGGATTTTATATTTTGTTTTTCCAGGATAAATTTTGAAACATCATTGTCATGAATAAAACAGATATCCTGACTTTCCCCAGGGTGAAGCGGCCTGATTCCTTTGGCTTTGGCAAAGGCTTTGATCTCCTCTTTCTTCATTTCGGCCAGGGGGAAAATAATTCTTTCAAGCTGGCTGCAGGTTAACATGGAAAGAAAATAGCTCTGGTCCTTTGCACTATCCTTTGCTTTCTCAAGATAGGCCCGATCCGTATTTTTTTCAGGAGAGGAAAAAGAATTGACGGCTGCAGCATAGTGGCCCGTGGCAATCACATCGGCTCCCATTTGCCGGGCCCGGATCATGAGTTCCTTGAATTTGATTTCCCGATTGCAGACAATGCAGGGGTTGGGTGTCTTTCCTTCCAGATAGGTCCGGATAAAATAGGAAACCACTTTCTCTTCAAAGGCCTGGGACAAATCAATACAGAAGACGGGAAATCCCAGTTGGTCTTCGAGCAAAGACGAATCAATGGGGTCTTTTTCATAACCGGTTCGAAAATGAAGACCGAAGACATGGTTGTATTTTTGTTTTAAAAGGTATCCGGAAACAAGGGAATCAATTCCTCCACTTAATGCAATGGCGACGACAGGAGGGCTCATCAGGCAACATCTTGGGTTTCTGCGGAAAAAAGGCCCATGGCCCGGGTCGGACAGGTCACCACACAAAGCTCGCACACACTGCATTTTTCCTGATCAAAAATGACTTCCATCTGGGGCCGCTTGATATACAGGGCCTCGGTGGGGCAGACCGCCGTGCAGGCGCCGCAATGGGTGCAGATCTCTTCATCCTTATAAATCCGGTGTTCCGGGCTTGAGACGGAAACGCCCTGTTCCTTTAAAAAATTGACCCCCTTATTAAAAGCCGCCCTTGAAACAGAGGATATCTCCAGAACCATATACCCTTCTTTTTTATTGGATATTTTGGCACTCAGGATATTGAACAAAAGGTCATATTTCCGGGTCAATTGACAGACCAGTGCTTTCTGTGCAACTTCTCTTGGAAAAGTGAGTATAACGATTTTTGAATACACGTCAAACCTCCGGTTTTAGATCAGAATTTCTTTAACAAAGAATTGACATTAAGGTTTATTCTTTGCAAGATCAACCCATATTATAGCATTATTTTGTTATATAATAAGTTCCATTGATTAACAATCCTGTTTTAAAGGCAAATCCATGAACAGATTTGTATTTGAATTATCCGGTTATACCATGAAAACCTTTTCCGGGTTTTCAAAGGCCCATATCAAAATTTTTGGAAAAGAAAATATTCCCGACGGCTCCGTCATATTTACAGCCAATCATTTCACAAGGATTGAAACGATTTTTTTGCCTTACCATATTCATAGTCTCACCCACAAAAAGATTTTTTCTCTGGCAACGGCGGAATTGTTTGATGTCCCGATGCTTAAAGGACTGATAGACAACCTTGGAGGGGTTTCTACAAAGGATCCGCACCGGGATGAGCTGATTTTAAAAACCCTCTTGGCCCAGGATGCCCATTGGATCATTTTCCCCGAAGGCATGATGGTCAAAAATAAAAAACTGGTGAAACAGGATCAGTTCAGACTGACGGAAGAGGGAGAGGCAAAAAGGCCCCATACCGGCGCCGCTATCCACGCTTTGAGATGTGAATTTTTCCGTGAACGGTTAAGAAGACTGAAAGCCATGGGAGAGCCTGAATTTGAAAGGCTCGTGCAATTATTTGAAATTCGGGATATTGACCCTGTCCTTTCAAAGGAAACCGTCATTGTTCCGGTCAATATTACCTATTATCCCGCAAATCCCAGGGAGAATATCCTGAGCCGAATGGCCCGGATCGTCTTGAAAGAGCCTTCGAAAAGAGTTATGGATGAACTGATGACCGAAGGCAATATGCTGTTTTCAGATGTAGATATCACCATCCGTTTCGGGGAACCCATCAAAATGAAAGGATATCTGAACAACCCGTATTATGAAAGCATGCTCATGGTTAAACGCAAGATTAGGTTTGATGAGGATATCAGCTCAAAGCAGATTTCAAGGGAATTGTCCGGTCAGATCATGGAACGATATATGGCCTCGGTATATGCCATGACCTGCATCAATTATGATCATATCCTTTCCTGCATCCTCAAGCATTTCCCGTATCGGAGAGATGGAATTGAAATCTATGAATTCAAATGCAAGGTATATGCGGCAATCGCTTTTCTTGTTTCCGAGAATATCTGTTTTTTATCGGATAATCTGGCTCTAAACCAGATTCATCTGTTAACTGATGACCGGTTTAGCCGGTTTGAGGGTTTTTTTGCCCTGGCACAAAATACAGGAGTCATACAGATAAAAGACAATAAAATTTTTAAAGACCAGAAAAAATTTATAACTCCTTCCGATTTTCACACCATCCGGATCGATAACCCCATTCTGGTCATGGCCAATGAAGTCGAACCCCTTAAGGCTGTCGAAGAAGCCTTGAAAAAACTGGCTCAAAAAACACGGCTGGAAATCATGTCTATGGTCAAAGACCATCTTCTTGCAAAAATTGAGGCCGAGTTTTTAGAGGATTACCACAAATATTATATAGAAGGGGAATCAAAAGACAAAGGCATCGGTTATCCCATTTTCCAAAAACAGGAACAAGAGGCTCCCGGCATCCTGCTGATCCATGGATATATGGCGGCCCCGGAAGAGATGAAGGCCTTTGCACAGTATCTTTACCAAAACGGATTTACGGTTTATGTGCCAAGACTGAAAGGTCACGGCACTTCCCCCGAAGACCTTGCCGGCACAAAATTCGAACAATGGATTGAATCTGTTGAAGAGGCTTTCGTGGTACTGCGCCATTCCTGCGAAAAAACTATTGTCGGCGGATTTTCAACCGGAGCAGGACTTGCCCTGGATCTGTGCACCCGGGTGGATGGTATAGCTGCTGTTTTTGCGGCGGCACCGCCCATGAGGTTACAGGATCTGGGCTCATATTTTGTTTCTACCTTCAATTCCTGGAATACCATGATCAAAAAAATGCACCTAACAGCCATGGTTAAGGAATTTATCGAGAATCATCCTGAAAATCCCCACATCAATTATTTCCGAAACCCCATTGCAGGCATTTACCAACTGGAGAAACTCATGGAAGCTATTGAACCCAAATTAAAAACCATTCGGATACCGGTCATAGTGGTTCAATCCAGAAAAGACCCGGTGGTAAATCCCAAGGGCACCCTCAAATTATTTGAAGACCTTGGATCAGAAATCAAGGAATGTTATATTTTTGATTATAACCGGCATGGAATTCTAATAGGAGAGGGGGCTATCCGGATTTACAAGGCCATTGAAAATTTTATCCGGCAATGGGTTTGATCGGACCAAGACACCGCAACGCCAATGGCCTTGCGGTGTCTTGGGTGCTGGTTTTTTGAAAAACTATTCTTCGATTGCCGTCATGGTGGCTGAGTCAAGCCTGAAACTCTTATCGGTTCGGGCCCCATCCTTTAGAATAACGGCCTCTATCTTATCTTCGACAGGGTTCAGAAAAACGGCTTTATCAAATTTATCCTTATAGGTTTCAAGCTGGATGGGATATCCGTCATCGCAGAGTTTTTCTTCCCTGTGGCTTTTGATGGAAAACCAGATAAACACGGAAAATTCCCGGCTTAACTGATCCA
>JAABTB010000099.1 GCA_011390085.1 Desulfobacula sp. | reverse complement strand
GAAGGGAAAAATGTCACGGCCATGGCCTCACACACCCCGAGCAGCAGACCGCCGGCCATGGCGCCGGGAATACTGCCGATCCCTCCCAACACCGCTGCTGTAAATCCTTTAAGCCCTGCCTGGAACCCCACATAATAATCCACCTGGGTGAACAAAAGGCTGACCAGGATACCGGCCGCTCCCCCGAGGGCAGATCCGATCAGAAAAACAATAACGATGACCCTGTTCGTATCGATACCCATGAAGGCTGCCGCTTCAATATCCTGAGCCGTGGCCCGAATGGATTTTCCGATATTGGTTTTTTTAATGACCAGGGTGAGAAGGACCATGAGGAGAAAGCAGACCCCGATCACGAAAATCCGCATGAAGGAAATCACCATATCCCCGACCTGAAAGGTTCTCAATCCTTCCGGAATCAGGTTGGAAACGTGAAAGACCTTGACTTTGGCACCCTGGGTATAAAGAATAAAATTCTGGATGAAAATGGATACCCCAAGGGAGCTGAGCAGCAGATTCATCCGCGGTGCATTGCGAAGGGGCCGGTAGGCCACCCGCTCAATGACAAACCCCAGAAAAGCGGACATGCCCATGGAAAGAAGAATCATCAATGAAATCAGGAGGGCGGCGTTCATGACCGGCACATGGTTCACCGAAAAGATCTGCAATACCCACCATCCGGTGAACCCGCCGATCATATACAACTCGCCATGGGCGAAATTAAGCATGGAAAGTACGCCGTACACCATGGTATATCCAATGGCGATCAGGGCATAGACCCCGCCGATGGTAAGGCCGTTGATTGCCTGCTGGGAAAGCTGACCAAAAATATCGTCCATATGTTTTTTAATCCGGTGCAGGCTCGCCCGCACCGGATCAGACCCTTTGATTAAAAATATGTGTCCCGATTATTTGCCGGTCAGGATAGTCACCTGCTCGAAGTCATTGCCGTTGACCTTGAAAATATAGGTAGCCCCGCCCAGGAGGTCCCCTTTTTCATCAAAACTAACAGGAAAACCCAGAATTCCTTTATAGTTCTTGATGGCTGAGAGCTTGGATATCACTTCCGCACGGGTTATGTCCCCGTCCTTTGCCGCAAGGTCAATGGCGGTCAGAAGAATATTCATGGCTTCATAGGCCGGCGGTCCAAACCCGCTCAAACTGCCGTATTTGGATTCATAGGCTTTGACATAGCCTTCCGCTTCCTTGATGGCAAAAATATCCGGGCTGAAATGATAGACATAAGCACCCTGGGCCGCCCCTTCGGAGGCTTCGATAAAATCTTTTTTGTCCCTTGCCCCCTCCGTACCAAAGAACACGGCATTGATCCCCAGCTCTCTGGCCTGGCGAACGCCTATGGCCTGGTCAGGGGCAGCCGTGGCCACAAAGAACAGCACATCCGGTTGGTAGGCTTTCACCTTTGTCAAAACCGCGGAGTAATCCTTTGAGCCGGCCACGATGGTATCATTGAAGATATCAGTCACCCCAAGCTGTTTCAGGCCTTCAATCGTTTTCTGGGCCAGGTTTTCACAATAGGCCACCTTTTCATTGAGCACTGCCACCTTTTTTGCCTTAAGGTTGTTTTTAATGAAAAGGGCACAATTCCATCCATGGGCATCGTTCCGGGCATTGACTCTAAAAAAATGGTTGAACCCGGATTCGGTTAATTCAGGTTTTGAAGCCGCCGTTGTGATACAGGCCAGGCCGCTTTCACCATAAATCTTCAATGAAGCCTGGGCAATATGGCTGACCGGAGGCCCCACGACGCCATACATCAGGTCATCGGAGGTAAATTTTCTGGCCACGTTGATGCCCTGGGCCGGATCAAGTGCATCATCCCCCATGACATGTTCAATCTTGACGCCCTGGATCCCGCCCTTTGCATTCCATTCATCCACGGCAAGCTGGGACGAATTATAAATTTCCATACAGGGTGCGGCTGCATCCCCTGTAAACGAGCCTGCATTCCCCACACGGATGCCCTTAGATACCTCATTGGCCGATCCTGTCGTCACCATGGCCACAAGCAACATGACAAACAGCAAAACTACCGATTTTTTCATCACATCCCCCTTCATCACATCCCCCTTTGATTAATAAAATGTTGAACAACCCCTTGCTTTTTTTTTATTGCTAATCTCCATCCTGAAAAAATGAATCCGACCTGATTTTTTTCATGATGTCCAGTAATTGGGCCCGGGCCTGATCGCCGTGGACCTGGATGGCCTGGACAGCCTTGACCTCATCTTTTTCAAGAAGGGCCTGGTAGATGGTGGTGTGATTGGTAATGGCTTCTTTCCACAAATCCCGGACCAGGTTGAGGCCATGGCGGTATTTCATGGTCAGATCCCCTAAATGCCGGCATATTCTATAGAGGGTTTTGCTGCGGGAGGCTTTGTACAGCATGGAATGAAATTCAAGATCCAGGTCCGTTATCTTTTGAAGTTCTCCGGAATTGATACAAGCCCGGGTCTGATCGATATTATCCCCCAGCAGGTTGAGTTCATCAACGGTGATGAATTGAATCGCTTTTTTGACCACCAGGACCTCAATTTCAAACCGGGTGGTAAACAGATCCTGAATATCTTCATCCGTAAGGGTTTCAATAATATAACCAGCGCGTGGCAGAGAGATGATCAATTTTTCCTGAACCAGCCGCTGCATCGCTTCCCGGACAGGAGTGCGGCTGACATTCAGATGCTTTGCAATGCTCGTTTCCGTGGTATGGGTGCCGCCGGGAATTTTTCCCGTCAGAATTTCATGGCGAAGACTTTGATAGACTTTGTCTTTTAATGGCTTTTTTTCCATTGTCCCGTCTTTTGAAAATCACAAAAAAACATCTTGTATACAAATCGTATTGAATATATCCATTGGGATGTCAAGCATTATTTTCTATTCCCAATGGTGTTTGGATTCCTGCGCCAGTATAGCTTTGCGGACCTATGGTGATTTTATAAACTTTAATCCCGGTTTGTATGCCATTGTTTTTGACGGATGGTTTTTGAAGACGGTTCTCTGAGGCTCCAAAATTTATGTGCGACCTTCAGATTATGGCAATAGATCTGAGCTGTGCATTTCAATATCAAGGGTTAAAAATGCTTAAAAACGAAGTTCCGGCAGCCCCTCTTCCCGGATGTCTCCTGTTGTTAAATCGACATTTAAGATCTTGCCCATGTATCTTGGGAAATTTTGAAAAACCGGCACTGTTGTGTTAAGCGGATTCAAGCCATCGTTTTTCGGCGAGGGCATAAATCCTTTTGATTCTGTCAAAATGATGCCTTTTGTACAATCCGCAGGCAGAGCACAGAATCAGTCCGCCGGACGGCCTCAACAGGGCAATGGTGTTTAAAAAATCCTCCTCCGGGCCCGGGGGAGTCTCCGGTTCAAGGAGATCGGCATCGATGCCGGCCATGATGATGCAATCGGGCAATTTGTGCTGCAATTCCACAAGATTGTTGGGGCCGTGCTGGACCGCAGCCAGCCCGTCAATCTTCCATCTGTCGAAAAGCGTTACAAGGCCTGTAATCTTGCCGCAGGAATGCAGAAGGAGATGCCGGCCGGCCCTATGAACCATTTCAACGGCCCTTGCGTAAAAACCGGTACACATGGTGTCAATATCCCCGGGACTGATCATGGTGCCCCGTTCCGAAGCCATATCGTCCGTGATGACCAGGGCATGGGCGCCCATGTCAAGACATTGGGCCACCACGGCCAGAATTTTTTCCTGTTCCAGCGTATAAACTTCCATAAACTTTTTTCTGTCCCTGATCCAGTGGGTCAGGGTTTCCATCAGGCCGGCCTGGTTGACCATCTCCTGGAGTGGGCCGTCCACAACCGCCACAACCGGAAGATGACCTGATCTGACGGCTGTCCGGATATCCAAAGGCCTGAAATACCGGTAGCCTAGCGCCGGTTTGCAGACCATGGTGTCCGCCGTCGGCAGGCAGATCATATCCATGCCAAGCTCATGGGCCAGCCTTGAATGGTTGTCCAGGGTGTCTGAAAATCCGGCCTGGGCCAGAAAATCGGTGCCCATCCAGACTTCACCTTTCGGCATCCGGACCCGGGGCCGGCTTGAAAACATCTTTTTTATTTTATCACCAGGTTGATATTCTGCTTTATTTGTCATATCAAAAACGCTTTGCTATATAGTTTAAATGTCCGAATTTTAACAGATACGGCTGATTTAAGCCATAGGTCAATCTAAAGTGTTAATGAGAGGTATCATCCATGATCCATATAAAGATCGAACCGCTGGGGATATCCGTTGAAATGGAAAAAGGGAAAACGATCCGGGAAGGGCTGGAGCAAGTTGGTATCAGGCTTGAATCCCCCTGCGGCGGCCTGGGTTCCTGCGGCGGTTGCGGGGTTTGGGTTCAACCGGCCGTCAATGTGCCGCCGACGCCCCATAAAAACATCTCTTCCTCAAAGGCGGCGGAAGGCTTCAGGCTTGCCTGCATGGCCGTGCCTGAAGGCGATATCACCATAAGGCGGATGGATCGTTATGTTTATGACAAAAAACCGCTGGATCAAGGAGACCGAATCCTCCTGCACCGGGGACGGGGAACCGGAAAATCTACCGGTCCTTCGGCCGGGGAGAAAAGACAGGCCAAAGGTCTTGCCATTGACATCGGAACCACTACCATGGTGTTATTGCTGGTAGATCTGGAAACCGGGGAGGTAATGGCATCCGAAGCCGGCTTAAACCCCCAGGCGGCAAACGGGTATGATGTCGTGTCAAGAATCCATTATGCCAATACGGATCTGCGCCGGCAGGAGATGGCAACCCTGGTGCAGGATACGCTGAACCGGTTTATCCGTGACGCCTGCGCCAAAGCCTCAGTCAAGGCAGAGGAAATTATCGATATCTGTATCGGCGCAAATACCACCATGCTTCAAATGGCTGCGGGGATGGATTGCGCTTCCATCGGACGCTCTCCGTTTCATTTTTCCATCAAGGGGGGGACAGACTATCCGGCTTCCCTGTTCGGCCTTCATGTCAATGAAGCGGCAAAGGTCTATCTTCCACCTGTCATGCACGCTTTTGTGGGAACCGACATCAGTGCGGGGCTCCTGCTTTGCCCGGAATTTTTCGATACGGAGAAGATTGTTTTGTTCATCGATATGGGGACCAATGGAGAAATGTGTCTGAATGTCAGAGGAAACTGGTTTACCACGTCTACTGCCGCAGGGCCGGCCTTTGAAGGAATGGGGCTGAGCAGCGGTATGCGCGCCAGCGACGGGGCCGTGGAAAAAGTTGAATTCACGGAAGGCAAACTCCGGTTTGCCACCATTGGCGGCAAACCGGTCAAAGGGATCTGTGGAAGCGGGATAATCGATTTTCTGGCCGTACTTTTAAAGACCGGATTTCTGGAAACCTCCGGCAGGATGGCCGGCCCTGAAACACTGGGACCATACGATAGAAATATTGATGGGCAGCCTGCCATCCAATACGCAGAAGGGATTTATCTGACCCAGAAGGATATAAGACAGCTCCAGCTCGCCAAAGGCGCTGTCAGAACAGGCATCGACATGATTCTGAAAAAAGGGGGTATAGACAGCCAAGAGCTTGACCGAATCTACCTGGCAGGCGGATTCGGAAATTATCTGAATCCTTTTAATCTGGAGGCCATTAAACTGCTGCCGGCCCGTACTGCAAACAAGATTGTCTTTTGCGGCAATACCTCCATTGAGGGCGCAGCCCTTCTGCTGACAGACGTAGAAAAGAGAAGGCTTCTGGAAAGCGGCCTTGGCAGAATGGTTTATGTCGCGCTTGCCGCTTTGCCGGAATTCAACACGTCGTTTGTGGCAAATCTTGATTTCTGATAAGGGCAAGGGTCATTCACACCCTTTGCCCAATACCTGGTTGCAGATCCTGATGCCCTGAATCGCATCCCTGGCCCAATAATCCGCATTTGAATAGGCAAGAATGCGCTGATCAATACAATTGCCTCCGATCATGACCGGAGCCCCGTGTTCTGCGGTATGGTCATGAAGCAGTTCCACGGTTGCTTTTAGTTCCGGCAGGGCCGACGTCAGCATACAAAAGAGGCTTTGATCCCTGATGCCGAAAGTTTTTTCTGAAAATTTGCCAGAGAATTTTTAACCAATCCGCAATCTCTATGGCAATAAAAGAGCGGATCTGCAGAGCCTCCCCTCTCATTTCCGTTTTTTGTTCACAAACCCGAGTAAAACCCTATAAGGCCCTGGAATTCCAGGCGGAACAAGAGCGACACGATCCTCATCCTGAAGTATAGTACCAAAAGAAGACACTTTCCCGTTGATGAATACGGCCTCGACTTCTTCCGGAGCCAGGCGGACCCGGGAGATAAGTTCCTCCGCAGTGGTTTCCGGTTCTATGGTCATGGAAACATTGGAATAGGGTATTTTTTTGTCTCTTAGTTTTTTTTGCAAAAATGAAAACGCATTAAATAAGATTACCGGCATTGTGGAAACCCCCCTGATATTTTATATATAATCCTTTTAGCATACCGCCTAAAACCGAAGCAAGCCTATAACTTAAAGTTTATCATCGTAAGATTTTAGAAAGTCAGGGGTAAGAAAATCAGCCGGTCAGGCATAATCCCCAATTATTTTCAAAGCCAATATTTCCCATAACAGAGGAATTTATCTTTGATGGTGTATTCGATCAATCGTGTGCCCGACGGCCCTCATCGAACCCGGCATTGACCTAGGCGCCAATTTTGCAGGTCTCAGGGTCAAGGACGCCATTGCCGATTATTTCCGGGACAGGTCCAACAAACGGCCGGTCTTTCGAACCCAATTCGGCTTTGAGCGGCTGCCGGATTTTGATGCCGTCCTCTGGGAAGAGGTAAGGAGGCCGGGGATAATTACCAGCCCCTTCCCAAAGCCCTGATCGGCGGCAGCGATATTTCCGAAGAATCGGTCAATGCGGCCAGGGTCAATATCATGGGCCTTCATTTCGGCAGTGAGATCGAGATCCTGCAAAAGGATTTCAAGGAGATCGAAGGCATCCGGGGCAGCGTCATCGTGGCCAACCCACCCTACGGCATCCGCATGGGAAAGGACGAAAACCTGAACCAATTCTATACGGACCTGGGCCTGTTTTTAAAGGACCGGTGCAAAACCTCCAAGGCCTTTATCTATTTTGGCGAACCCAAATACATCAAAAAAGTGCCCCTGTCCCCCACCTGGAAAAAACCCCTTCAGATCGGCGGCCTTGAAGGCAAACTGGTCCGATATGATCTCTTCTAACCGCCGGCGCACAGGAATCCAACCATGCAGAAAAATGACCCCGCTCCCAAATACACCTGCAACCAATACAGGGAAGAGATGATCCTGCTCGGCCTTCAAAAACACCTCGCCTCCCCCGGCCTCACGGCCGAGGAAAGGGAAAGCCTTTTAAAAGAAATCGAAAGGGTTGAACAAGAGATGGGCATGGGTTAAAGCCCCTCCCGCAAAACCCCGCCCGGCCGGTGATGCTTTTCCCGGCCCGGCAAGGCCCTTTTCCGCCCCCATA
>JAABTB010000098.1 GCA_011390085.1 Desulfobacula sp. | reverse complement strand
CATCAAAAGAGCGGCTCCGATGCCATGTCCGACAACATCGCCAACAACCACACAGATTTTTCCCTCATCTTCCGGAAACTCGATGATATCGAAATAGTCGCCGCCGGTCTCATCACAATAGACGGAACAACCGCTGATTTCAATATTCCCGTATGAAAAATGAGCAGGCGGCAACAGACTCTGTTGCACTTCCATGGCCAGATTTATCGCTTCTTTCAGCTCCATTCTTTCTTTTAGCTGCTTTGTCATTTTATTAAAATTGCCAGTCAGCATACCGACCTCATCCCCCGACAGAACCGGAAGCGGTTCGGTAAAAAATCCATTGGCAAGGTCATTCGCAGCCTCGGACACTTTTTTGATGGCCGTGGTTGTTCCGGATATCGACACACGGATAAATAGGATGACACCAAGAATAGACAGAAATCCAACAACAAAATAATACAACCGGAAATTTAAAATAGACTTTAATACCCGCTCGCCTGGAGAAATGAGAACAAGGCTCCACGGCGCTTCATTCAGATGATAATACCCGCTGATCTCATCCGGCGGATGACCGGGTCCAAAGAGGGTGCCGTAAGGATTTTGTTTTAACGCCGCCATCGTTTCTTTCTCCAAAGGATCTGTCCGGCCGAATTTGGCGGATTTTTCAGGATCATAGGCGTCTTTGGACAACTGGGTTCCGATAAGAATATTCCCTTCATTATCAATGAGAAAGGCGTTTTCACTTTTCCACCAGGTTGTTTTGCTGATCTGCTCAATCAGATCCTGGAAAGAGATGACCACTTCTATCTGTCCCGTCTTTTTGCCATTTTCATCAATGAAATCCGTTGATAAAGATATGGTTTCTCCGCTGAGTGCCGCATTATACCGGGGCAATGATAATTGAAAATTCTCCATCCGATCAACATGCATGGAATTGTTCTTAACCATTCCATGCATTCCTAAATGATTTGTTTGCATATTGAAATTTTCGATTAATTTGTGATTGACTTCAACAACCCCTTCCGATTTTCGTAATTGCTCGATAATAAAAGTTTGAATCATCAGGCTCTGATCCTGGTTATAGCTGTCTTTTAACATCAGAAGCAAATCTTTGGGTTTGCCGAGCCGCATGTCAATCATATGGGCTGATTTTTGAAGTTTTGCAATGGCGGTTTCGCTCCATTGTTTTATGACGGCATTGCGGGTATATAAATAACTAATCCATCCCATTCCGGCCAAAATAAAAAATACAGGTATCAGAATAAAGATGATGATCCGCTGTTGCATTGTTTTAGTTCGCATGTGTACCTTTGTATTCTAAGATATCTGGTGAATTAAATTCATAGGGCTGCGAACCTTTTCTATAAGTCAATTAAAAGCCAAACTGGGTTAACCTTTACAAGGTACAATCAAATTTTATGCCATTTGGAAAGAATCAATGTAGTTTCTATAATGATATGCCGTTACAAAAAAAACAAGCGGAAATCAAAATCAGGCTAACGGCCTGCAAAAAAGGTTTCCGGTTCCTTTCTGGCAGAGAAGCTCTCGCTCAGCATTTTGGCAATGCCTTTCAAGGGGCCTTCTTTCATGATCCTGGCGCCCTGGGGACAGGCCTTGATGCAAGCGCAGCAATAAATGCAGCCCTCAGGCCGGGTGGCGTATCGGTTTGCTTCATCGATGGCATTTGCAGGGCAGGCCGGGATGCAGACCCCGCAGCCATCACAATCTTCCGTGACCTGGATGAAATCCATGGGGCCCCGGGCCACGGCCTCTTTATAGGGAAATTGCCCCGGAACGGTTAAGGGGCCAATCTCCCCGGGAGCTTGAATGCTTTCCAGCAGTCCGGCAATCTTCTGGCCAAAGGCAAAGGCCTTGTCCAGGTCCGCCTTGTCCGGTCTGTTTTGGGCAATGTTATACTCCTTACTGGAAAAGGAATGCTCTCCGATAAAAGCGCCTGCGGCCAGGGACACAAACCCGCAGGCTTGGGCCGTGTTCTTGAATTCCAGGAGGGCATCTTCATAGGCCCGGTTGCCGTACAGGACCACGGGAACGGCCAGGGCACCCCGGGCCGAGAGCCTTGAAAAATAACGGGCCGCATCTTTGGGTAGGCGCCCGCTGTAAACCGGGGCGCCCATGAGAACTAGATCGCTCTCAAAAACCGTCGGTTTCCGGCTCCGGATTTCAGGTTGTGTAATGTCGGTGACGGTTGCGGCCGCCCGGCCCATTCCCCTGGCGATTTCTTCAAGGATGCAGCGGGTGGTTTGGGTCGGGCTGAAATACATCAGATGGATATTTTGAATGTTCATGGATGGAATCTCCTCATGGTTGAATTTTAAAATTCTTCATTGTTTCGCTCGATCTTTAAGTTTTGTAACTATTCAGCACTTTTCAGAAGCTGAAAGGATTTTATAGAAAATCAGAGAATTTTACCATTCAAAAAGTCAACCGGATAGAAAATCCGGAAGTTTGAGTTTGGAGACTTAAGGCAACCCATCCTTATCTTAAATGATGCATCTCACCGGATACTTCTGATAAACTCCCCAACTGCTGAAACCCCTTTTTCCTCAACCACCCGGATGGTTTCAGACCCGATGACGGCAATGTCGGCCCGGCTTTTTAAAAACTCCACATCCGCTTTTTCCCGGACACCGAAGCCCACGGCCAGGGGCAGGGAAACGGCTTTTCTGCATCGTGACAGATAGGCGGAAAGGTCTTCTGAAAAACGGGTCTTTTTCCCGGTCACACCTTTTCTGGCCGTGCAGTAGACAAACCCCGAGGCAAGGGAAGAAAGGTATGACATCCGTTCATTGCTGGTTTCAGGGGAAAAGATAAAGATAGGGTCAAGGTTGTTGTGCTTCATGGCGTGGAGATAGTCTTCCCCCTCTTCGGGCGGAAGGTCAGGTATGATGGCCCCTTTCAGGTTCAGGGCCGCCATTTTGGCCGCAAATTTTTCCATGCCGTATTGGTACGGGATATTGGCATAGGCCATGAATAAAAAGGGGATGGGAAAGGCTTTGGATACGGTTTCTGCAAATTCAAGGCATTTTGGGACGGTTGTGCCGGTTTGAAGGGCCTTCTGATTGGCCGTCAATATGACCGGGCCGTCGGCCATGGGTTCGGAAAACGGGATCTGCAATTCCATGAGGTCCACGCCGGCCTCCACCATCTGTTCCACAATGTCAAAACACGCCTCAAAGGAGGGATATCCCAGGACCATATGGGTCATGAGCAGAATGTCTTTGGTTTTGCGCCGTTCTTTTATATAGGATTCAAGCATGATAGGTTGCCGCCTTTCCAATGATGAAGTCTTTCCATTTGGGGTCATTAAACGCTTCCGCCACCGTAAAAATATCCTTGTCCCCCCTGCCGGACTGGTTGATGATGATCGCATCCTCCTTTGAAAGGCCGGGGGCTTCCTTAAAGGCCTGGGCAAAGGCATGGGCCGATTCCAGGGCCGGGATGATGCCTTCTTTGACCATGGTCAGTTTCAGGGCGGCGATGACTTCGTCATCCGTGGCGCTTTCGAACCTGGCCCGGCCGGTTTCATTCATATGGGACAGGATGGGCGAAACCCCGACATAATCCAGCCCGGCTGAAATGGAATGGGTTTCTTTCATCTGGCCGTCACCGTCCTGGAGAAAATAAGTTTTATACCCCTGTGCAATGCCCGGTCTTGCATCCTTTGAGCAGAGCCTTGAAGCATGCATGCCTGAATTGAGGCCCAGGCCCCCGGCTTCCACGCCAATGAGCTCCACAGGATCATTTAAAAATCCTGAAAACAGGCCCAGGGCATTGGAACCGCCTCCCACGCAGGCATAGACCCGGCTGGGGAGTTTTCCTTCGATTTTGAGGATCTGCTGCCGGGCTTCTTTTCCGATGATGGATTGGAAATAGGCCACCATTTCCGGAAACGGGTGGGGGCCGCAGGCCGTGCCCAGCACATAATGGGTGGTGTCCATGTTCGTGACCCAATCCCGGAAGGCCTCGTTAATGGCATCCTTTAAAATCCTTGTCCCGTCTTTGACCGGGACCACGGTGGCACCCAACTGCTCCATCCAGAACACATTGGGCCGCTGCCTGAGCACATCCACTTCTCCCATATAGATGGTGCAGTCCAATCCGAATTTGGCCGCCATGGTGGCGCAGGCCACCCCGTGCTGGCCTGCCCCGGTTTCTGCAATGACCCGCTTTTTCCCCATTTTTCGGACCATGAGGCCCTGGCCCATGACATTGTTGGCTTTGTGGGCCCCGGTATGGTTCAGGTCTTCCCGCTTGATATAGATTTTGGCCCCGTTAAATTCCCAGGTCAGGTTGGCGGCAAAGGTCAGGGGGGTGGGGCGGCAGGAATAGGAAGACATGAGGGCTGAATATTCGTCCCAGAAGGCGGGGTCGGATTTCAGGTCTTCAAATGAGGTTTCCAGTTCATCAAAGGTGGCAACCAGGATTTCCGGGAGAAAGGCCCCTCCGAATTTGCCGTAATAGCCTCTGTTTTTCATACAATAACTCCTGATAATGGGCTCATGATCTCACGAAAGCCGGATGACCTGGGAAAAAACAAATTGATCCGTCCTGCAATAGAGCCTTGAAAATACGGCTTTTTCCACACCCGGAAAATGAAGGGTTCTTTCCACTATAAGGACGGGGTCTGACTCCTTCAGGCCTAACCGTTTTGCTCTTGCGCCGGTCAGGCTTGACAGCCTGAAGGTCTGCCGGGCCGATTCAGGGTGAAGAAAATACTGGTCCGAAACCACCTCTGAAAGAGATCTGTTTTCAAGATTGATTTTGTCCAGACCGGTAAAGAGTACCGGGTGAAAATAAAAATCTTCCAGCAATACGGGTTCGGTCCCGACTCGTGTCAACCGTGAAAGGAAAAAGGTGTCCCGCCCCTGGAAGGGATTGGTTTCATCGGGGCCGACGGCGCAAAGCGATACCGGTTCAACCAGTTCGGGTACAGCCTTGATCCCTTTGGTCAGAAAGGCCTGGGAGGTCCCGGCCAGGGAAAAGAGATCCACCTCATGATCCTTGTGTCTGACAAAGGTTCCTGACCCTCTTTTTCTTTCCAGCATTCCCTTGCGGACAAGGATATCCATGGCCTGCCGGACCGTGGGGCGGCCGATGCCGTATTGTTTTGCAAGATTTGTTTCGGAAGGCAGGGCCTGGCCCGGTGTGTACGCTCCGGATCGGATCTGTTCCGTCAGGATATCCGCCAGTTGGTGGTATAAGGGAAGCGGGGACTGGGGGTTGAGCATGGCCGACCTCGGTTTATCGGTTAAAAGATGGGTCAGCATATCCAAAATCAGTCAAGTTGTCAAGACATTTTGCCTGATTTTGGACGGGTGAGATTCCCTGTTTCAGAAACCGCCATAAAGGACTGCAACTGATAAATTTCCATTTTCTCCTTGATGGATCTTGAGCGTTCGAAAAATCCGAACGCTGCGTTCACTTATTATCGATAGCAATAATTAAATTTGTCTGATAATTCAATAAAAAACATTAAAGAACAGTTTGACGCTGACCCTGGGAGGTAAAATAAAATGCAGACTTATATCGAACTTGCTTTAGAAATGAAAATGCTTCATGCCAAACTCATCACACCCGAGGACATGGTATTTGATCTCCGGACCCTTTTGAAATACGCTGCGGATGAAGCTCAGAACGGGCAAGGGTTTGTGTGCATCTCATGAAAATCCAACTGATCCGCAATGCCACATTAAAAATTTCCATGGCCGGCATCACCCTCCTGACGGACCCGGTTCTCCTTCCGCGGCACGGGATTGACTCCTTTGCCGGGATTGAGAAAAACCCCACGGTTGATCTTCCCTTCCCTGCGGAAGAAGTGATCAAGGATATTGATATGGTGCTGGTTTCCCATCTCCACCGGGATCATTTTGATGACGGGGCTAAAAAGATGCTGCCCAGGGATATCCCCATCCTCTGCCGCCAGGTCAATGAGGCTGAGTTAAAAAAGAACGGGTTTTCAAATGTAACCCCCATTGAAACCAAAATGCCCTGGAAACATATTGACATTACCCCCACCCCGGGCCGGCATGCGGGAAATGAAAAATGGGAAGCTGTCCTCGGCAGGGTTTCAGGGTTTATTTTTCAGTCACCTGGGGAACCTGTGGTGTATTGGGCCGGTGATACGGTTTTGTATGATGAGATCAAAACCATCCTTACCTCGGTCAAGCCGGATATTATCCTCACCCATTCAGGAGGAGCGGAACTGGGCGACAGCGGGCCCATTGTCATGGATGCCAAACAAACCATTGACGTATGCAGGCTTTGTCCCGGGGCTATTGTTGTTGCAATCCATATGGAAGCCCTGGATCACTGCAAAGTGTCCCGGAAGGCGTTAAGCGTTTTGGCAACTGAAAACAAGATTTCAAGGGAGCGCCTGTTCATCCCGGAAGACGGAGAAATTCTGACCTTTTGATTTGGAAAATGGAGATCGGCTATGAGATATGCTCACACCAATATCGCGGCAAAAGACGATAAGGTTCTTGCACAGTTTTATATGGATGTTTTTGACTGCAAAATCAAACCACCGGAAAGAAATCTCTCCGGCGACTGGCTGGACAGGGCCACGGGCCTGACATCGGCCCGGCTAAAAGGCGTGCATCTGGTCTTGCCGGGGCATGGGGAGAAGGGACCGACCCTGGAAATTTTCACCTATGAGACTCTGGTGGAAAGAGGACCCCTCATGGCCCATCATACCGGATTCACCCACCTGGCCTTTGAGGTGGAGGATGTGGAAAAAACGTTTAAAAAGGCCCTCACAAAGGGCGGCAGCCCTCTTGGGCAAGTGACCCGGAAAGAAGTGGAAGGCGTGGGCCTTCTCACCTTTGTTTATTTCAGGGACCCGGAGGGAAACATTATCGAAATTCAATCCTGGGACTGAAGGTAAGCAGCGTTATCTCATCCCACCAGGACCTTTTCAAGCTGTTCCACCAGAAAATCCATCTCCTCCTCATTGATGACCAGGGGAGGAGAAATCCGGATGGTGTGTCCGTGGCTGTCATTGACGATAATTCCAAGCTTGAACAATTTTTTGCAGAAGTCCATGGCATTGCCCTCTTTGACTTGGATTCCGATGAACAACCCTTTTCCCCGGACGTCTTTGACGTGGGGGGATCTTTTGGCAATATCTTCAATTCTTTGTTTGAGGATTTCCCCCTTTTGGGCGGACTGCTCCGCCAGTTTCTCGTCTTCAAACACTTTCAATGCAGCCGTTCCGGCCACACAGGCCAAGGGATATCCGCCAAAGGTGGAGCCATCTGAGCCTTTGGAAAAGACCAGGTCCATGATGACGGTGTTGGTTATGAACACCGATAGGGGGACCAGACCGCCTGACAGGGCTTTGCCGAGTATGACCCCGTCCGGGACAATATCTTCATGCTCAAAGCAGAATTTTTTCCCGGTCCGGCCCATGCCCACCTGGATCTCATCACAGATCAAGAGAAGATCATGGTCATCAGACATTTTTCGAAGCCCTTTGAGAAACCCTTTTGGCGGGATTTT
>JAABTB010000097.1 GCA_011390085.1 Desulfobacula sp. | reverse complement strand
GCAATTGCCAGAACATTTTTCATGGCCCCGCCGATCTGGGTTCCGATGGGATCATCATTGACATAAACCCTGAAGGTGGGACAGGAAAAAATCTTCTGGACATATACGGCCACTTCCCGTTGGGTTGATGCGGCTGCAACCACCGTCGGCACCCGGTTGGCCACTTCCTTGGCAAAGCTGGGGCCCGAAAGCACGGCAATATTTTCCCTGGGCAGAAAATCAAGGATTTCTTCAAGAATCTGGGTCATGATCATATGGGTCTGGTTCTCAATCCCCTTGGAAGCCGTTACCACCACCGTATCCGGACTGATGAACGGTTTCATCCGGGTTGCCGTATCCCGCATGCAATGGGAAGGCACCACCACCAGGACAAGGTCTTTATCCTTTACGGCAATCTCAAGGTCATTGGTGGGAATAATATTTTCCGGCAGGCGGATATGGGGGAGAAACACTTTATTTTCCCTGTCTTTTTCAATCTGCTCCCGGACTTCGGTCTCAAACACCCATAGATCCAGCCTGAACCCTTTGTCCGCCAGCAATTTGGCAAGGGCGGTGCCCCAGGCACCGGCACCCACAACCCCGATACGGGTTTTTTGTGTATCGATTGTCCTCTCCATGCCCCACCCTTCCCCTTTAGATCTCATAAGACCTTGATATTATAGAAAATAAACTCTGAATCAGATATAGATGGTGGTTATACACCATATCCCTTAAAGGATCAACTCATTTTCCTTAAGATCGATCCAGACCCCGTCCGTCAACGGTTCAAGATCAGCGGGCTTCAGCTCAAACACGGCATTGGGGGTGCCTGCGGCCGCCCATATCCGGTCATATTGCTTCAGGTCCGGGTCCAGCAGGGTCACCAGCCGTTCATCATGGCCCACCGGCGGAACACCGCCGATGGCAAAGCCGACACGGTCTTTGACAAATTTACCGTCTGCCTGGACCAGGGTCCGGCCGGTGGCCTGTTTGATTTTTTCAAGGCCCACCCGGTTGATGCCCGAGGCAATGACCAATACCGGGGTTTCCAACGCCTTGTCCTTGAAAACCAGGGATTTGGCAATCTGTGCTGTAGTGCACCCCAGGGCCTTTGCCGCATCCTTTGCCGTCCGGGTTGAATCGGGTATTTCTCTGACCACAAATTCAAAGCCTTTATTCCGGATATGGTCCTGAACCTTTTTCGCCTTGCGGCTCAAGGGGTCCTTCAGTTCACTCTCCGCCATTGGAATTCCTTTTCTATTTCACGGTAAAAAAAGGGGCAACCTGGGCCCTTTTCACCTCTATCTTTTCCCAGACCTTACCCAGAATATAGGGTTCCTTTTCCAGCCAGTCTTTATCCAGAGCTTCCCTGGAATCAAACTCGCAAATGATAAGGGAGCCTGCCATTTTTCCGTCTTCATTTAAAACGGCAGCGGCATAAAGCCACCTGCCGGTGTCCGTCATCTCTTTTCCCATGGCAAGATGGGCCTCCCGGGCCGCCATTCTCCTGTCCAGTGCCCCTGTATCCTTTCCATCATAACCGGTTACCATAAACTGCATAAAGATTTTCCTCCTCAGTTTTTCAGCTTTGGCCCGCTCGTTCAAGAAGACCGTTGATCCTTTCAATATATTCCTGATTCCGGCAGGGTTTTGACAGATGATCCAATCGGGCATCATTGCTCTTCAACTCTTTGACGGATTCAAGAAATTCAATGTTGCCGGAGATAAAAAGAATGGGAAGACCCTGGTTCGTTTCCCGGAGATGGCGGTAGATGTCCATGCCGGTGATATTCCCCGGCAGCATATAATCCAGGCTGACCAGATCATAATGATTCCGGTCCAGAAGATCCAGGGCGGTCCGGCCGTTTTGTGCGATGTCCACGGTGTGGCAACAGGGATCTTCGGTCAGTACCCGGCGCTGAACATCAAAAATGGCAGGCTCATCCTCCACGATGAGAATATGTTTCCCGGTCTGGGGTCCTGATTTCCGGATATTTTCCTTTTCGTCTTCCGTTAAATTCTTTTCGATCACCGGCAGGCAGACGGTAAAACAGGTGCCGGTTCCAAATTCCGACCGGACCCGGATGCTTCCCCGGTGCTGGTCAATATATTTTTTTACATTGGAAAGTCCGTAACCGGTTCCCTTGATGTCTTTTCCATAGGAGCCGGCCGTATCCCTTCGCCCTTTCAGGGTAAAGGACGGATCAAAAATAACATCCAAATGCTCTTTTGGAATGCCGCAACCATTGTCCTCCATTTCAAAACAGACCTGATCTCCGGAAATATAAGTGCGCAAGGCAATCCGAGGATGGGCCCGGGTGCCGAGGGCATGCGCCGCGTTCTGGAAAAGGTTTACCATGGCATGCTCCATCATTCCCGGATCTGCAAGGATGTCGGGCAGGTTGACGCCGAATTCCTTTACAAGGGCGATGCCCTCCATTTCCTTTTTCATGAGGTTGACCACCAGCTCGATTTTTTCATTTATCCGAATATATTCCTGCCGGGGTTCCTGATCCCTTGCAAAGGCAATGAGATTCCGGGTCAGATTTCTGCCGCGCAGGGTCTGGCCGTGGATCAGTTCAAGAGATTTTTTAGTTTCTTCTTCCTTGCAGGTCATGAGGGCCAGTTCCGAATGGCCCATGATCACCCCCAGGATATTGTTGAAATCATGGGATATCTTTCCTGCGATCCGGCCCACAAGGGCATGTTTCTCCTGCTCTACGGATCTTTGCTCGGCCCTGATTCTTTCTTTTTCAATGTCTCTTTGCGCCGTCATATCCCTGACAATTCCGCTGATACTCGCGACCTTGCCGTCCACAATATCCAGGGGCACCTGGATCGTATGAAAGGTAAATTCCTTCCCGTTGATGAGAAGGGAACGGATCTCGCTGACCCTTTCGCCGCTGAAGGTACGGTCGTCAACTTCGTTAATGATGACGGCATTGACCGGATCAAACACTTGTTCCGGTGTTTTTCCGATGAGATCTTCCCTACTGCAATGAAAAAACGCTGCCATGGCCGGGTTCACAAAAGTATAGCGACGGTTGCCGTCCTTGCAGAAAATGGCATCCTGGGCCGAGTTGGTGATGGCCGAATATTTTTTTTCGCTCTTTTCAAGGTCTTGAAGGGCTTCAGTCCTTTTCTGGATCATCTGATTGGCAAAAACCGCTATATCCTTGAACTCTTCAAATTGCAGGTACCCCGGATCAATGGCGGTTTCTTTTAAAGAAGCGGTTTCAAAAAAATTGGAGAACAGCCTGATGCCGGAACGGATCTTATGGGCCTGATACCGGGTCCACAGAAAAACCAGAAAGGACATCACCGCCATGACCATAAAATATAAGCCCGCCTGCCTTAAGAATTCTTTATACAGATCCTTTTCTTTTAAGAGGATGTTTTCATCCGCTGTATCCAGATAAACCCCGGCGCCGATAATCCATTCCCATTCCGGAATGCTTGCCACATAGGACAGTTTGGGGGACAGCGTTTCCGAATCCAGCTTCTCCCAGAAATAGGATACAAATCCGCCTTCCGGCGCTTTTGCAGCCTTATTCTGTTCCTGGATGATTTTAGTCCCCCTGGGATCAGTCAGATCCCAGACGGTTTTTGTCCCCTTTGTGATTTTTCCGTTGGTAAACAAGGGCCGGCCCCCGTAAACGCTCCCGAAAAAATAACCTTCCTTTTCAAACCGGAGGGTTGCTATCCTTTCCAGGACCTCTTCCTGGATTTCTTTTTCCACATCTTCCACATATTCCCCGGTCCCGATGCCCCAGCCATAGGGTTCAAAATATTTCACATAGGCGATTTTCATATGTTCCGGGCTGGTTTCCCCCGGCTTGGACCAGGTGTAGGAATAAAACCCTTTGCCCTCTGCCTTTAATAAAGCGATCATATCCGGAACCACAAATTCGCCCCTGGCCCCCCGGACTTCCAGCATGTTTTTGCCTTCCATTTCCGGCCGGTCGGCAAAAAGCTGTTCAATTCCGTCCATGTTAAAGGCAAAATAATACCCGCGGCCCCGGCTGAACCGTATGGGCCGCAGGGCATCCTTGATCATTTTTTTTATTTCATCACCGGATTTTATATCCTTGTTTTCCGCATGGATATTCATGGCCACGGCACAGGCCTCATCCACACGGTCCTGAATGGACATTCGAAGCCTTTTTTCCGTCTGGTGCCTCATATAACGGACATATTCCAGCACGTTCTGAACCTCGGACTTCAACCTTTCTTTTTCTTTTTCAACAAATTTATCCTTGATTGCGGCGGAATCTTCTTTAAAGGCCGTATATTCATTCTGAATCCATAAAAGGTAGAGGGCGGCAAAGGAAATAAAGGTGATAAGGAGCATATTCTGTAACAACAGTTTTTTAATACTGACCATGCTTCCTCCTCACGGGATAAAAAGGGCTGCCTGGGGTTGTACCGGGGCATCATCCAAACCCTATTGATTTTTGATTCCCTTATACCACTTTTCCGAGCCGGGTGTCCAATCTTAAAGAGGTGTCTTTTCTTGCCCGAGGCAAAAGATTTTCTGTTGACAAAGGCCCATTTACAATTTACGCAAAGGAGAAAAGGAGAAAAACTTTCACATGTTTGAATATCTTTTAAATACCGAACAAAAAAAACTAAGGGATGAGGCCCGGAACTTTGTCAAATCCATCCCCGGGAAAATGATCCTGGATATGGATGCCGACAAGATTCAATTTCCCAGGGAATTTTTACAGGAAGCCGGGAAACGGAACCTCATGGGCTGCCGCTACCCTGTAGAATGGGGCGGCCGGGGCATGGACTGGGTGTCCACCTGTATGGTCATGGAGGAAATCGGGAGGCTGGGCTATATCTTTGCCTGCACCTTTGGGGTGGGCGCAGAACTGGTCTGTGACGCCATTATCCTCCACGGCACCGATGACCAGAAGGAAAAATATGTCAAGCCCCTGCTCCAGGGAAAAATCTTTGCCGCAGAATGCCTGACCGAACCCAGGGGCGGATCGGATTTCTTCGGCACCACCACCACGGCCAGGGACATGGGGGACCATTTCCTGGTCAACGGCCAGAAGCGGTTCATCGTTGGCGGAGAAGGGGCCGACTATTTCCTGGTCTATGCCCGGACCGATCCAACGGGCGAGCCCCACAAGAGCATTTCCTGCTTTATCGTGGACAAGACCGAAGGGGTCAAGGCCGAATACCTTTACGGCCTCATGGGCTGCCGGGGCGGCGGGGCGGCCCGCATGATCTTCAAGGATGTGCGGGTTCCGAAAGAAAACCTTTTGGGCCGACTGAACCAGGGGGTGGCCGTGTTCAACACCATGATGATCCCCGAGCGCCTGGGAACGGCGGCCATGACCATAGGCGCGGCTGCCCCGGCCGTGGATGTGGCCACGGGCTATACCTCAAAGCGCAAGGCCTTCGGACGGCCCGTGGCGGAATTCCAGGGCGTCTCCTTCCAGGTGGCCGAAGCCGTCACCCTGCTGGACGCCTCCCGGGCCATGATCTATGCTACGGCCAGGGCCGTTGACGGGAAAATCGATGAAAAACAGATCCGGCGGCTGGTCTCCCAGTCCAAAAAATTCGTCACCGAATCCTGCCAGAAGGCGGTCCACAATGCCATGCAGGTCATGGGCGGCATCGGATACACCAATATTTATCCTGTGGAACGGATATTGCGGGATCTCAGGCTGGCCTCCATCTGGACCGGGACCAACGAGGTCATGTCCATGATCATTGCCAATGAATGGTACAAGGAATCTTTTCAAAGCAGAAAAACCGGCGTCCTCCGGGACATGGAAGCGGATGCGGCCGAAGCCGGGGCAAAGGATGAAAAAATTTTCGAATGAATCGATGGTATACAAAAGAAAAACGGCTGGAACAACTGGAAGACCATGTTTCAGCCACCCGGACGGCAAGATTCGGGTTTACCGCCTATGCCGAATCCGATAAAATTCACCGGGTCAATCACCATTTCAATACCATTGCATCCCGATACGATTTGATGAATACCCTCCTGAGCGCCGGAATCCATTATGCATGGAAGCGAAAGGCGGTTGAAATGCTGATGATCCGGCCGGGAGACAAAATTCTGGATGTCTGCGGCGGAACCGGGGATATGGCCGCTATATCCGCATCCAGAACAGGGCATACGGGTCTATCCCTTGTCTATGACATGAACCGGAAAATGATCGAACAAGGGAAACAGAAATTCATGAAAGGGGTCACCTTTGTTCAAGGGGATGCGGAATGCCTGTCTTTTCCGGATGAGTCCTTTGATGCGGTTTCCATAGGATTCGGGATTCGAAATGTCACCCATCTTGAAACCGGTTTCAAAGAAATCTTCCGTGTTTTAAAAAGAGGCGGCAAAATGTGCTGTCTGGAATTCTCAAAACCCGATAACCCCTTTTTCAGATTTCTTTACGATGTCTATTCATTCAGGATCATGCCCTTCATCGGCGGGATCATGACCGGATCAAAGGAGGCGTATACGGCTTTTCCGGAATCCATCCGGGCGTTTCCCCTGCCCGATGAGTTAAGCCTGATTTTAAGGGAAATCGGTTTTAAGGATATTATCATCCGAAAACTGACCAACGGCATTGCCGTCATCCATTCGGCGCAAAAATAAGGAAAAACGATTGACAATTAAAAACCGTTTTTCTAAATTTGAATCTGCGTTTGTATCCGTTATGTGTTTACAGGCAAGGCGGCTCTTCAATCCAAAACCGGGTTTGTTCAAACGACTCAATGAACTGGAAAAATACATGAAAATTTATCAGCTCGATGATAAAGGGATGTATAATGGATAGGCGAACCTTTATCAAAACCGCCGGACTCGGAAGCGTTGCCGTTGTATATGGCTGTAAAGACGGCTATGATAAAAATATTTTTTCGCTGGTATCGGCGCCTGAAGATTTTGTAACCGGCCAGGCCCGATGGTATGCATCGACCTGCATGGAATGCCCGGCAGGATGCGGCGTGCTTGCAAAAAACCGTGAAGGCCGCCTGATCAAGCTGGAAGGGAACCCCGCCCACCCGGTCAACCAGGGGAAGCTGTGCATCCGGGGACAGGCCGCCCTGCAGTCTGTCTATGACCCGGACAGATTGATGACACCGCAACTCAAAACAAACCAGACATTTACACCCATCTCCTTTGATCAGGCCCGTGACCTTCTGAAGGAAAAAATGGCGGCATCATCCAAATCAGGAAACAACCGCATTAAATTTCTGACAGGCATCACTTCCGAACCCCTTTCCGCCCTGTTTTCAACCGTCCTGAAATCCTTTGGTTCAGGCCCTGCCGCCATGTATGAGCCCTACGCCCACGATTCGTTGCGGGCAGCCCACAAGGCATTGTTTTCAAAGGGTATCCTTCCCTCTTTTCATATGGAAAAAGCGGATTTTATCTTGGGTTTTGGGGCGGATTTCATAGAGACCTGGCTTTCTCCGGTTGAATATATCCGTAAATTCAAATCCATGCACGCCGTAAAAGCGGACGGCACAAAAGGGACCTTCATCCATGCAGGCCCATACATGTCTATGA
>JAABTB010000096.1 GCA_011390085.1 Desulfobacula sp. | reverse complement strand
GATAGCGGCCAGCACTTCCAGGGACAAGAGGTCATTGGGTGCCTGGTTCACAGCGCTTGCCATTTTTGTTCTCAATATCCTGAATCCGAGCTGCAGGAAAATGGCTATGAGCATCCCTGTGGTTAAGGTGATGAGCGTGCCGTGAAACCCATAAGTAATATAACGGTTAAATATCTGTATGGAATAAAGCGGCATGGCAAGGGTCAGGAGGGTGATAAATATCGTCGCAATAAAAATTTCAGATGCCAGTACAGGTTTTTTGAAAAGACGATGAATAAGCTCTTTCATGGCAGAATCCGTATGGATCTAGTCCTGCAAAATATTTGAGACATCCTTATTCAAACAGCTCCAGGTTCATACTCCCCATGGCAAAAAAGAGGTTGAATGCTGCGATTTTCGTTTCCTGACCTGCTGCAATAGAGTTTGCAGTAGCATTGATATAATTTATTTCACCGCTTAAAACATCAAGAAGGGATCGGGTTCCCATTTTACGTTCTTTTTTGGCCAGTATTAAAAAATTTTCCACGATATCTGCCTGCTGGGCTAAAAGCTCAGTTCTTTGTTTTAGAATGGACAGTTGCTCCCAACTGTTGCTGACTTGTTCCCTGATAATCTTCTGAACATATTCGTTATTATAGGATGAGGCCTTTTTATTGGCTATGGCCGATTTTAATTCTGCCCTGTCCCCTCCACCTCTGAACAGATTATATCTAAATTCCATACCGGCGGACATTTCATCACTGTACCCTTTTATACCGGCATCATTATCTTTCCTGAGTGCCGTGGCAAAGAGGTTGAGCTGAGGGTAAAATGCGGCTTTTGCAATATCAATATCCTTTTGGGCAATTTCAGTATCATATAGGGTAATCAACAGCTCCGGATTTTGTTTCTGGGCCAGGGAAATGGCATCTTCAAGCGTAACCGGCAATTTCCGATAAGGAAATTCAATATCTATGAATTGTTCTATTTCCGAGTTGTCCGGGGTATGGGAAAAAACTGCCTGGAAACGATTTTTTGCAATACTGAGATCCCCTTCTGCCTGAACCCTGATGGCCATGGCGCCGGCAAGCTGCGATTTGGCTTGGAGGACATCCGAAGAAAGTCCGGCCTGCTTTTCTACAAGGGCTTTTTCTATCCCGGTTAATTCCTTTATGCGGCCTTCAGACAGTCGCGCGGATTTGAGTTGCTCTCGGGCTTTGACAAGGTTGATATAGGCGATAATCCCTTCACGCAAGACCTGTTGACGTTTTGACGCCAGGCGCGCATTGGCTTGTTCAAGAAGAACCGCTGATCTGCCAATAATTTTCCGGGTTTTCCCAAAATCAGTGACCAACTGGTTTGCGCTGAACGTGACGTTGTATCTGTTCATATTCGTATCAGCGTTGAATTCTTTGTCTATCTTTTCTCTACCGCCGTCAGCCTGAAGATCCAGGGTTGGATAATAAAGCGCCATGGCTTTCCGGTACTGGGCTTCGATTTTTTCCACCTGGCTTTCGAAGTTTTTCAGGTCTTCATGGGTTTCAAGAACATTTTTCAGCAGATCGGGAAGCGTCAGGCCGGATAGTGAGGGTTTGGTTGTCTGGGAACCCTCGTCCCCATGGACATTCGGTGACAGACAAAACATAAGGAAAAAAACCAGAAAAAAATTTGAAATAATTTTGTACATTTCGTGCCTCTCACTATTCAATGAATTATTAATTTATTCTGTTGAAATATCAGAGTGATGGACATACTATAAAACCCAATATCCTTATTTTGTCAAGGGATAGTTGCTTTTTGTCGAGATATAAAGGACAACTCTAAAATTTAGTATCTTATAACCGGATAGAAAAAGGTTCTCCATGTTACAGATATTCTCAACCCTATCAAAGGTGTTCAGGAAAACAGACCGGGCTGTTATGGTTACCGGGATTGCCATTACACTGCTGACTGCCGGAATCTATGTTTTTGAACCGGCCTATCTCAATATTCTGGATTATAAACTCTACGATGCTGTTTTCCAGAAAATCTATTCAAAAAACAGGTCTGATGCCGTGGCCATTGTGGATATTGATGAGTACAGTCTTGAAAAATTCGGGCAATGGCCCTGGCCCCGCTACCGGGTAGCCCTTTTGCTGCAAAAGATCAATATGGCGGGAGCCCTTGCCGTTGGAGCGGATATTCTTTTTGCAGAGCCCGACGGGACCTCCCCTGTCGTGCTGCAAAGATCATTTAAAAAAGATCTTCATATTGATGTCGAGTTTTCCGGTATGCCGGAAGGGCTCATGGACAATGATCGTTTGATGGCCTCCCTTTTGCAGCAAGGCCCTTATGTCTTAGGGTATTCTTTTATCTTTGAAAAAAAGGAAAACCCAAAGGAATTGTTCTTACCTCTGGATTTGAACGCCGTTGAAATTCGAGGGCCTGGTGCAAAACCAGCCTACCATTATCTGTTCAATACCCAAAACCTAATTCCCCCCCTGTCAATGTTTTTGGAGGGAGGCACCAATGCCGGTTTTATGAATACCATAACAGATCTGGATGGTGTCCTGAGAAGAACGCCTTTAATAATCTCCCGGGATCAGAAAATATATCCCCAGTTGGCCCTGGCAACATTATTAACTGCGTTTAAGGGTAAAATATCTGACCCGGTCATCAAAATAACCAAAGGCGGCATTGAATCCATAAAAATCGGGGCTACGGTTATTCCTTTACAATCCAACGGTGCCATGCTGTTAAATTACCGGGGACCCAGCCATACATTTCCCTATATCTCTGCCGGAAAAATTCTGGAAGATAAGATAAGCTCTGAAGAATTGCAGGGGAAAATTATTTTTCTGGGCACTTCGGCAGCAGGCTTGAAAGATATCCGAAACTCTCCTCTGGACCAGGTTTTTCCAGGGGTTGAAGTCCATGCCACCATTGTGGACAATATTTTGACAAATGATATGATTCGCAGGCCGGATTGGGTTCCGGGTCTGGAGCTTGTCAGTATTCTTTTATGGGGGCTCATCACAACCCTTTTGATCGGATGGACCGGAGCCACCCTGACTTTACCCGTAACGATTTTTCTGGGTGTGAGCGCCTGGTATGGCAGTTTGTGGGCCTTTGATCATCTGAATATATGGGTGTCACCTTTTTTTTCAATGCTGGTGCTGATTTTAAATTTTTCCACTCTGAATATGCAAAAATTCTGGATTTCCGAGAAAAAGAAACAATTTTTCCGCAGCGCCTTCAGTAAATACGTATCCAAATCCGTGGTGGACCAGCTTGCTGAAAACCCTGAAAAATTATGCCTTGAGGGCGAAGAAAAAGAGATCAGCATTTTATTTTCAGATATCCGGGGATTTACAACGCTTTCGGAACGTCTCACGCCTTCGCAGGTCACCTTGTTGCTTCATGATTATTTTACACCAATGACAAGGATCATCATCAATAACCAGGGAACCCACGACAAATTTATCGGCGATGCCGTCATGTGTTTCTGGAATGCCCCCCTGGATGTAGTTCATCATGAAAATCTGGCCATTAAATCCGCATTGGAGATCACAGGTTTGTTGCCGGATCTTAACAAAGGCTTTGAAGAAAAATATGGTGTCCGTCTGGAAATCGGCATAGGGTTGCACTCAGGTCTGTGCCGGGTTGGGAATATGGGATCGGATGATATTTTTGATTATACCATTATTGGTGACAACGTGAATCTTGCTTCCAGATTGGAAAGTCTGACGAAATTTTATGGTGTTCAGTTGATTGTCAGTGAAACCATTCTGAAAGACTGCTCTGAAGATATTTTAGTCCAGGAATTGGACAGGGTAAGGGTTAAGGGGAAAAATGAACCTGTGCGTATTTTTACGGCTTATTCATCCCTTAATGGGAACCGGGATCACCTTCAGGAAGAGATTCAGGCCTATACAAAAGGGCTGAACTACTATAAAAAAAGATTTTTCGTTGAAGGAGAGCAATCTTTCACCGAACTATCAGCCCACTATCCGGACCGGAAATTATATTCCCTTTATCGGGAACGATGCGCTTTTTTTATCAAAACCCCCCCGGATGAAACCTGGGATGGTGTTTTTACCCATACCAGCAAATAACCGTCTGTTCCATGCTCTCCTGTAGTTCCTGATCCGGTTTTTCAGGCAGGCGCATCCAGAACCATTCGTATTTCCAGGGCCAGGTTATTAAAATCAATCGGTTTCATTAAAAACCGCCTGAACCCTTTTTGAACAGCTATTTCTTCGGAAATTTCCTCGTGGAAACCCGTACAGATGATCACGGGAATATCCGGGCGAATGGCCATCATCTTTTTGGCCATTTTATCCCCTGCCATCTTTGGCATGGACATGTCGGTAATCACAAGATCATAGGTATCCGGGCTTTGGGCAAACCGTTTTAAGGCCTCATGACTGTCCATCTCAATGGTTACCTGATATCCCAGGGATTTCAATCTGGTTTTTGCAACATCCAGCAGCATAATCTCATCGTCAACAACCAGGATATGTTCCTTACCCCCGGGAGCGCTTTCCACAGCAAAAATGCCCGCAGGCTCAGGGTCTCGTTTAATGACGGGCAGATACACATCAAAACACGAACCTTCTCCGGGTGTGCTTTTTACCTGGATATCGCCGCCATGGTTTTTTACAATCCCGTGGACAACGGCAAGGCCCATTCCGGTTCCCTGTCCCTTCTCTTTTGTGGTGAAAAAGGGTTCGAAAATGTGTTCTGCCACCTGGGACGATATTCCCTCTCCGTTATCGGTTACCCTC
Organism: Desulfobacula sp.; assembly: GCA_011390085.1. Taxonomy (GTDB): domain Bacteria; phylum Desulfobacterota; class Desulfobacteria; order Desulfobacterales; family Desulfobacteraceae; genus Desulfobacula. The sequence goes on along the minus strand of JAABTB010000096.1, from coordinate 2,881 downwards.
AGGTTCACATAGAAACCCGGCAAAAGATCCGGTCTTTCGGCCTGTTCTTCCAAAAAAACCTCCTCCAGGGAAATTGCCAGCAACCCGCCGGTCTTTTTCATGGCCTGACTGGCGTTGGTGCACAAATTCATGATCACCTGGTGGATCTGGGTGGGATCTCCCATCACCACAGATTTGCAGTGGATATTGTCCTGCATCTCAATGGTCTTTGGCAGGGATGCCCGGAACAATTTCAAGGCCTCGCCGACAATGAGGTTCACTTGTATGGGCTTGGTTTCTCTATCCGACTGCCGACTGAAGGCCAGTATCTGTTTGATCAGGTCCCTTGCCCTTATAGAAGCCTCGAGAACATTGGTCAGATTGGTAGACTGCCTTGAGCCTTCCTGGGCATCCAGCAGGGCAAGCTCGGTATACCCCATGATGGCACCCAGAATATTGTTAAAATCATGGGCAATTCCCCCTGCCATGGTGCCGATGGAACGGAGCCGCTCTGATTCAGAAAATTTTTGCTCTAGCAGTTTTTCTTTTTCCAGACGATTCTGCATGGATTTGAACAGCATGGCATTCTCAATGGCAATGGCAGCATGGTGGGAAAAAACACTCAGCAGCAAAGCATCCGCTTCTCCAAAGCAGGAATCGTTTTTTTTATTGATCACTTCCAATACACCGATGAGCTTTCGTTTTGACTTCATGGGAACACAGAGAAGGGATTTGGTTTTCGTCCCGGTCAAAGCATCGATTTTGGCATAAAACCGTTGATCTTTGCTTGTATCCGGCACCAGCAGGTATTGTTCATTTTTCCCCACCCAGCCGGCAATTCCCTCTCCGGACGGGATACGAATATCCTCTAGCTTGTCGGCATCGGGACCTGTGGGAATACTGAAGACCAATTCCCCGGTTTTATCATCCAGAAGCATCAGGGTACTGGCCACGGAATCGGTGACAATATTGGCATATTTCATGATAAGAGAGAGGACATCCACCAGGTTGATGGTCGAATTTATGATGAACCCCACCTCAAGGGCCGTGGCCAGCTTGTCGCTGTCCAACAGACTTAAGTCCGTTGCCCGTTTGGTCTGGATCTGGAGGGCAGGGGCCAGTTCTTCCTCGGTAACATACCCTTTTTTCAAAAGAATCTGTCCCAACAAGGGAATTTTCTGGCAGGCATTACGCCCGTTGGAAATCAATTCCGTCCGGTTAAGATCCATTTCAGGCAGCACATCTTTAAAAAATAGCTGTTGAAACTGCAGGGCTTCTTCCAGCTGGGAACGTGTAATAATACCCATGCTGACAAGCAGATCGCCCAAAAGATGCGAATTGATATTCATAGCCGTGTCCCTATCCTGATCGATTATTGTTTTTTTCCAACATCCACATCCAGGAGGATAAGGGCTTGCTTTTTGGCAAACAAAGTATCAAAAATTTCTTAACCCTCCAATATTATTCCCCCTCTGATACAAGCACAACATGTTGTACTTGTATCAGAGGGGGTCAAATTTAGTCAAGATATAAATCAAGACCGAAAAAATCTGAAAGGAAATATTCTGAAGTTTCTATGCGCTTGCCTTAGGATCATATTCGAGTTGTGCAACCAATCATCTGGGCAAGGCCCATAAAAAAGGCGGCGTTTCAAATTCTATTGAAACGCCGCCCTCACAGGTTGTTATAACGGCGGCCTCGGGTTTCCGGTTCAGAATAGACTGCCGAACCCTTCGAAGCCGTTTATGCGCTGCAATCAGGCCAGGTCAAAGCGGTCAAGGTTCATAACCTTGTTCCATACCCCTACAAAATCGTGCAGGAACTTCTCTTGGGAGTCATTGCTCGCATAGACTTCGGCCAGGGCCCGCAGTTGGGAGTTGGAACCGAAGACGAGGTCGATACGGGTGCCGGTCCACTTAAGTTCGCCTGTGGTGCGGTCACGCCCCTCGAACACGTCCTCGTCTTCCGGGGTTGCCTTCCAGACCGTGTCCATGTCCAACAGATTCACAAAAAAATCATTGGTAAGGATCTCCGGCCGCTGAGTAAAAACGCCGTGCGGCGACTGCCCTGCATTGGTATTCAAAACGCGCATACCGCCTAAAAGGACCGTCATCTCGGGTGCGGTCAGGGTCAAAAGCTGGGCCCGGTCCACCAGCAGCTTCTCTGCCGGAATAGTGTATTTGGTTTTAAGGAAATTGCGGAACCCGTCCGCACCCGGTTCGAGTGCGGCAAAGGACTCCACGTCGGTCTGCTCCTGAGATGCATCCGTGCGTCCCGGCGTGAAAGGAACAGTGACATCATGGCCGGCATTCTTTGCCGCCTGCTCGACCCCTGCGCAACCGCCCAGAACGATGAGGTCGGCAAGGGACACTTTCTTTTTGCCGGACTGGGCGCTGTTGAACGCGGCCTGGATTCCCTCCAGGGTCTTCAACACAGGCCCCACCGTCTGGTTCACGGCCCAGTCTTTCTGGGGTGCAAGACGGATACGGGCCCCGTTGGCCCCGCCGCGCTTGTCGGAACCGCGGAAGGTGGATGCCGAGGCCCAGGCCGTGGAGACCAGTTGGGAGACAGAGCGTCCGGAAGCCAGGATCTTGGCCTTGAGGGCGGTAATGTCCCGGGCATCGATCAACTCATGATCTACCACGGGCACCGGGTCCTGCCAGATGAGGTCTTCTTTGGGAACTTCCGGGCCGAGATAGCGCGACCGGGGACCCATATCACGGTGAGTCAGCTTGAACCAGGCCCGGGCAAAGGCGTCTGCCAACACCTCCGGGTTTTTATGGAATTGCCGGGAGATGGGCTCATAGATCGGGTCAAACCGGAGAGCAAGGTCTGCCGTGGTCATCATGGGCGCATGCCGTTTGGACGGATCCTCGGCATCCGGCACCGTGTCGGCCGCGGC
>JAABTB010000095.1 GCA_011390085.1 Desulfobacula sp. | reverse complement strand
ATCCCGGTTTTATTGACATCGATTTCATCCTGCGTAATGATTTTGCGCAACTCTGTTTTTCCGGAGGGATCTCCGATAAGTCCTGTCCCTCCCCCGACAAGGGCAATGGGTCTGTGTCCCTCCCTTTGCATATGGGCCAGGGCCATGATGCAGACCAGACTTCCGACATGGAGGCTGGATGCCGTGGGATCAAATCCGATATAGCAGGTCGCCCGGTTGTTGGATAGATAGGCCTCCAATTCTTCGGTGTGGGTCAGATCTTCAATAAACCCTCTTTCTTTTAATATGGATAGCACACTCATCTTTTGTAACCCTTATTTTCTGGTATATTCCACTGCCCGGGTCTCCCGGATGACCACGACCTTAACCTGTCCCGGGAAGGTCAAATTTTCTTCGATCTGACGGGCAATGTTCCGGGAAAGAATCATGGCGTCTTCATCGGAAATCCTTTCACTCTCGGTGATGACCCGGATTTCGCGTCCTGCCTGAATGGCATAGGTATTCGTGACCCCATCAAAGGAATTGGCAATTTTTTCCAGATCTTCCAGTCTTTTGATATAATTTTCAAGGCTCTCTTTTCTTGCTCCCGGCCTTGCCCCGGACAGGGCATCCGCTGCCTGGACAATGTAATCATATACGGTTTCAGGCATCTGATCCTCGTGGTGGGAGGCTATAGCATTTACAACGCTATCGATTTCACCATATTTTTTTGCAAGCTTTGCCCCGATGATGGCATGGGCGCCATCCACTTCATAATCAACGGCCTTTCCAATGTCATGAAGCAAGCCCATGCGCTTGGCTAACTTGAAATCCAAATTCAGTTCGGCAGCAATGGCACCGGCCAGGAAAGCGACCTCGACAGAGTGCTGAAGGACATTCTGGGCATAGCTGGTTCTGAATTTAAGTTTCCCGACCACCTTGATCAATTCAGGGTCAATGCCGTGAACCCCCAGATCAAAAGCGGCCTGTTCACCGGCTTCCTTAATGGCCAGGTCCACTTCTTCGGTGGCCCGTTGAACCACATCTTCAATGCGGGCCGGATGGATTCTTCCATCAGAAATCAATTTTTCCAGGGACAGTCTGGCTATTTCTCTTCTGACCGGATTAAACCCTGACAGGATAACCGCCTCAGGCGTATCATCAATAATAAGATCAATTCCAGTGGCTGCTTCAAGGGCCCTTATATTCCTTCCCTCACGACCGATAATCCGCCCCTTCATTTCATCTCCGGGAAGATGAACCACTGAAACCGTCCTTTCCGCTACATAATCACCCGCATACCGCTGTATGGCTGTGGATATGATCTTCTTGGCTTCTTTATCGGCATTTTCCCGGGCCTCACTGGTAATCTTCTTGATCAGCTTGGCCCCTTCATGTTTGACATCCTCTTCAATGGTCTTGAGCAAGAGTTCTTTGGCTTCTTCCAGGGTGAGCCCGGAGACTTTTTCAAGTTCTCTTTTGGTCTCCTCCAACAGCTCAGAATAATGATTTTCCTTATGTGTTGCCGACTCTAATTTTTTCTGGGTTTCGCTTTCTTTTCTCTGAAGGGTCTGCTCCCTTTTTGCCAATTGTTCTTCCTGGTTATCCAGTTTCTCGCTCTTTTTTGATAATCGTCTTTCTTCTTTTTTTAACTCAGCCCGGGTTTCTTCGGTTTCTGAATCAAAATCACTTTTCATTTCCAAAAGCCTGGACTTGGCTTCCAGCTTTGCCTCTTTCAATAAAGAAGCTGCCTTGGCTCTGGCATCTTCGATCAAGCGCGTTTGCTCTTCTTCTATATTCAGATTTTCCTGAACCACCCTTTTCTTAAATTTGAAAAAGGCAAAAGCTCCCATCACCATCAGAAGAACAATTAATGAGAGCACAACCATATATTCCATTAGAAAAATCTCCTAAATTATATTGATATCAACACCTCATGGTGAAATCTTATTAATTTTCAGACGCTATAAAATATGAATCAGGGAAAAAACCGTTAAGGAGGGAAAAATCAAAAACAGACCGGATTTTAATATAAGTTACCCCCACAAACTGCCGTGTTGCTATAAAGGCTTTGAACCATGGGTTCAGAAGGTGGTCGTCCAGTTATACCATCAGGCTTTTCCTTACAAGAGGAACCTAGCACACCGGTACAAGGGTGGACTCCCTTTTGCTTATGCGTTAGGACAAAGGCTGTCATACAATCACGCACATTGCAGGGGTAAATATTTATAACAATTTAAAATTGTTGCTCTTTTCAAATCCTTTGTTGATTTTTTCCAATATGGATGAGACTCTTTTTTCAGTTACCTCTTCAAATTCTGAACAATTCTTTTTGAGTTCGTAAAAATCCCTGGACAAATTCATGGCAGCCAGCAATAAGACAACAATTTTATTTTTGTCTGAAGGCTTATTTTTAAATATTGCTTCAGACTCTTTTATATATCGTTTTAAATGCTGAGCAACTTGTTCCGGATTTTCAACCTGGCCATCCGGCCTAAATCTATACTCCTCCCCGAAAATTTCAATTACAATAAGCTCATCCAATGAATTCCCTTTTTCTCGCATCCTGTTGGTCACAGGTTTGATGATTCGCTTTTATTCAGGCCGGTTGAAAAAGTGTCCAATTTTAGAAAAAGCCCTTCAATTTTTGATTGAATAACTGCCTCTTGCTCCGAACTATCCGTTTCAGCGGTTATTTTTCTGTCAAGGTCTGCTTTAAACGTCTCGATTCTCAGTAAAAGCACCTTGTTTTCCGACTGAAGCGATTGGCAATGTTCCATCATTAAACCGATCTTATCTTCGATATCATCAAACTTTTTTTTGATCCGGTCATTCCCCAATGTCATCTTCTCATAATGCTGATTGGCATTCAGTATAATTCAAAATATTTAATAAAGTCAAGGCAATTATCCGCCAAGTCTCTGCATCAGGTGTTCGGCCTTGTCAAGCTCTTCAAGCGTATTCACACCCATGACCTGATTTGAATCCTGCGTTGTGACAACCGTGATCTTTTGACCTTTCTTTTGTGCGATTTCAACAACATCCGTCAAATAATATTCCCCCTGGCTGTTTTCCGGGGATATTTCGTTAAGGGCATCACACAGAAGATCTTTATTAAAGCAATATATTCCTGTATTGATTGTTTTAATCTGTTTTTCATCAGGTCCGGCATCGACATCTTCTCTGATACACAGCAGATGGTTATGGTAATCCAGGACAATCCGGCCATAGCCCTTTGGATCATCGACCTCGGTGGCAAGCACCGTGATCCCTGATTTGGATTTTTTATGGGTGCGGACAAACTCTTGAAGGGTTTTTCCCTTGATCAGGGGAACATCTCCGCACAACACCAGGACATCTCTAATCCATGGGTCAAGGTCCGGAATTGCCGTCTTAACAGCATCTCCAGTCCCGAGAAGCTGCTTTTGATAAACAAAACGGACTCGATGGAACCGGTTGACCTCCTCTTTTACGCTCTCTGCCTGGTGTCCGACAACGATATGAACATGATCCGGGGCAATTTCCAGGGCCCGCTCCACCACATGGATAATCATTGTTTTCCGGGCCACCCGGTGAAGCACCTTGGCAGTGTCGGACTTCATCCGGGTTCCCTTGCCTGCTGCAAGGATGATAACCCCGACATCATCAAAATTCATAGTCATATCCGATGTAAACTTTCTTTTAGTGTTTAAAACCGAATTGTCCATATGAAAAGAGGAGGCCCCCATTTCCTTGAGCCTCCTCTCTGTATATATTCATTTTCTGCAGAATATGGATACGTCTCGGTCACATTATCTGATATCTCTCATCTTAAGCCTGTGCAAAGCACGCCTTAAAGAAGCTTCGGCCCTTATCAGGTCCGTGTCGGGCGTTTTTGCAGCCAGACGCTTTTCAGCTCTCTCCTTGGCCTTCATTGCCCTTTCAACGTCGATATCTTTTCGACGCTCTGCAGATTCGGCAAGAATCGTGACCTTGTGGGGCAGAACCTCAGCAAACCCGCCATTGATGAAAACATATTTTTCCTTTCCATCAGCCCCTTTGTACCGAAGCGTCCCCAGCTTTAGGGAGGTCAGGAATGTGGTATGCCCTTTCAGCGCGCCAAACTCACCTTCTGAACCCGGAGCCACCACAATCTCAACTTCTTCACTGACAACTGATTTCTGCGGTGTAACGACTTCAAGAAATAATTTCTCAGCCATAATATACCTCCGGATGTTTAAGCGGATTTTGCCTTTGCGATAGCTTCTTCAATGGAGCCTACCATATAGAAAGCATTTTCAGGAAGATCATCATGTTTCCCATCAATAATCTCTTTAAATGATCTTACCGTATCTTCAACTTTTACAAATTTGCCGGCCATACCGGTAAAGGTTTCTGCAACATGGAAAGGCTGAGACAAAAATTTCTGAAGTTTCCGGGCTCGCTGAACCGTTACCTTATCTTCATCTGACAGCTCATCCATACCCAGAATTGCAATAATATCCTGAAGTTCTTTGTATTTTTGCAGGGTCTGCTGAACAATACGGGCTACATGATAGTGTTCTTCACCAATGTATGCGGCATCGAGAATCCGGGAGGTGGAGTCCAGTGGGTCCACAGCCGGATAAATTCCAAGTTCTGCAATCTGGCGGGAAAGAACAACGGTTCCGTCCAGATGGGCAAAGGTGGTTGCCGGCGCGGGGTCGGTCAAGTCGTCGGCAGGAACGTACACGCACTGAACAGCGGTAATGGAGCCTTTGTCCGTTGATGTGATCCGTTCCTGAAGCTCACCCATGTCAACGGCCAAGGTCGGCTGATAACCAACGGCAGACGGCATGCGGCCAAGGGTGGCGGAAACTTCTGCACCGGCCTGGGTAAAACGGAAAATATTATCGATAAACAAGAGTACATCCTGTCCTTCCACATCACGGAAATATTCGGCACAGGTCAATGCGGAAAGAGCCACCCTGGCGCGTGCTCCCGGAGGTTCAGTCATCTGCCCGTAAACCAGGGCACATTTGGGAAGAACACCTGAATTCTTCATTTCATGGTAAAGGTCGTTTCCCTCACGGGTTCTTTCTCCTACACCACCGAAAACGGAAATACCACCATGCTGCATGGCGATATTATTAACCATTTCCATCATGATAACCGTTTTCCCAACCCCTGCACCCCCAAACATCCCCATTTTGCCGCCGCGTGGGAAGGGGACAAGCAAATCAATCACCTTAACGCCGGTTTCCAGAACCCGGACGGATGTATCCAGTTCTGTAAATTGAGGTGCGTGCCGGTGAATGGGAAGCATGTTTTCCTGGGAGATGGGTCCCAGACCGTCAACGGGTTTTCCCACAACATTCAAAACCCTTCCAAGAGAGGCTTTGCCCACCGGCATCATAATGGGAGAACCCGTATCTTTAACAACCATTCCTCTCTGGAGACCGTCCGTTACATCCATTCCAATACATCTGACGACATTGTCACCCAAGTGCTGGGCCACTTCAATAACCAAATTATCTTCTTCATTACCGATGGTCGGGTTGGTTACCGTCAAGGCGGTCAGAACCGGAGGAAGTTTTCCGGGTTCAAACTCAACGTCAACAACGGCACCCAGTACCTGAGAAATTTTACCTATATTTTGAGCCATTTTTCTCTCCTATAAAGCTGTTTTCTAAAATTAAGCATATCGATTAAAATTATCCCTTGAGTGCTTCAGCACCACCGACAATATCCATGAGATCGCCGGTAATTTTTGACTGTCTTGTCTTGTTGAATATTGACTGAAGTTCTCCAACCATATCTTCACATGCCTTGGTTGCATTTTCCATGGCCCTCATTCGGGCCGCATGTTCACTGGTGGATGTCTGAAGCAATGCATCATATATCTGAATAAATACGTTTTTCGGCAGCATCTCACCCAGAAGCTTATCAGAAGATGGCTCGTAGATATGCTCCGGAAAAAATCCATCCGTCTGAACCGCTTCTTTTTCTCCCGCCAGTTCGTTAAGAGATGGAATGGGAAGAATCTTTTTTAAAGTCGATTCCTGCCTTGCCATATTTACAAACCTGGAATAAATCAGATATACTTCATCAACAGCCCCATCAAGGAAACTGTCTATCATTTTCTGCCCGGAAGAAGAGGCAATTCCAAAGCCGATATTCCCGCCCACGACACCAATATACTGATCTTCGATGGGTTGAGGCTGCTTTTTTGCCCAGTCTCTTCCTTTTTTGCCGAAACAGATATAAGAGACTTCTTTTCCATCAAGTTCCGATTGTACAAATTTATCTGCCTTGGTAATTAAATTCGAATTAAAACCGCCACATAATCCTCTGTCTGAGGTACAGAGGATGACCGCCACTTTTTTTGTTTCATCACGGGGAACCAGCAAGGGACTTGCATCTTCACCGGATTTGCCGGCGATACTGCCCAGAACTTCTGCAAATTTGCCCGCATAGGGTTTAAATGCTTCCATTCTGTTCTGAGCACCGCGCAATCTTGAAGTGGCAACCATTTTCATGGCAGAGGTAATCTGTTTAGTCTTTTTTATACTGACTATTTTTGATTTTACTTCTTTTAATGTTGCCATATGATCTACCTTTCAAGCCTGTTGTTAATGAATCATTTAACGGAAAAGTCCATAATTACTATATGGTATCCTTGAATTCTTCATCATAGGCTTCAAGGCATTGTTTGAGTTTGCCTTCGATTTCCTTGGTTATTTCCTTTTTTTCCTTCAGACCGGAAAAAATTTCAGGAAAACGATTTTCGACAAACGGATACAGGCCTTCTTCGTATTTTGAAACCGCTTCTCTGGGATATTTATCAAGATATCCCCGGGTGCCGGCAAAAAGAACAGTCACCATTCTTTCCATGGGCAGCGGTTTGAACTGGGGTTGTTTTAAAAGTTCAACCAGTCTTTCACCACGGGTCAACTGTTTCTGGGTAGCCGCATCAAGGTCTGAACCAAAAGCGGCAAAGGCTTCCAGTTCGCGGAACTGGGCCAGATCCAGACGAAGGGTTCCAGCCACCTGTTTCATGGCTTTCACCTGGGCGGCACCCCCCACGCGGGATACGGAAAGTCCGACGTCTATGGCAGGACGGATACCGGCAAAAAACAAACTCTTGTCCAGGAAGATCTGGCCGTCGGTAATGGAAATAACATTGGTCGGGATAAATGCGGAAACGTCACCTTCCTGGGTTTCGATGATGGGAAGGGCTGTCAGAGAGCCGGCGCCTTTTTCATCACTGAGCTTTGCAGAGCGTTCCAGCAGACGGGAATGGTTGTAAAAAATATCGCCCGGGAAGGCTTCACGTCCCGGCGGACGTCTCAGGAGCAGAGATACCTGGCGGTAGGCAACGGCCTGTTTTGAAAGATCGTCGTAAATGATCAGGGCATGTTCGCCTTTGTCCCTGAAATACTCGCCCATGGCGCATCCGGCATAGGGTGCCAGATACTGCATGGCAGCCGATTCAGAGGCCGACGCAATGACAACCGTCGTATATTCCATGGCGCCGTGTTCTTCCAGGGCGGCAACAACCTGGGCAACCGTTGATTTTTTCTGACCGCAGGCCACATAGATGCATTTCATGTCCGTCTCTTTTTGAGCCAGAATGGCATCTACGGCCAGTGCTGTCTTACCGATCTGACGGTCACCGATGATGAGTTCCCGCTGACCTCTGCCGACAGGGGTCAT
>JAABTB010000094.1 GCA_011390085.1 Desulfobacula sp. | reverse complement strand
GGGGAAGACATGATATCCATCCCCTGTGACCTTCTGGTGGCCAATATCCATTATGATGTCATGCGGCATCTCATTGAAAGCCCGCACCTGCTGGAGAAAAAATGGATTATCCTGTCTGGGCTGTTGAATTCCGAAGCCAAAAAGGTCCTGGCCTCGCTTTGTGCCAAAGCCGTTCATATTGTTGAAAGGCGATGCCCGGACGGAATCTGGAATACGATTCTGGCCACACCCTTAAATTAAAACCGCCGGAGGACATCCATGGTTCTCCGGCGGTTTGATTTCAGGCATCTACCCGGTTAGGCTTCCCCGCGTTCCTCCAGCACTTCCTTTAACACGGTCAGGGCCGTATTCGCGGCGGGAACCCCACCGTAAATACTGGTCTGAAAAATGACTTCGGCAACCTCTTCCTTGGTGCAGCCCACATTAAGGGCCGCATGGGTATGGAGCTTCAGTTCATCGGGTTTGGAAAGGACCGTCAGGGCCGCCACCGTAATCAACTGGCGGGTCTTGTGAGGTATTTTTTCCCTGGCATACATCTGGCCCGTAATGTACAGGGACATATCCTTTGCCAGGTCCTTGTCAAAATATTTCCACAGGTTATAGGGCTTATCCTCATCCTTAACCGTTGAAAAATAGAGTTTGGCAGTCTCACCTGTTTTTTTTGCTATTTCTTTGGGGTCCACCTTGCCTCCTTATCTGTTGGCTTTTCTGAAACCCAGTTGATCCAGGGCAATGATCCATTTGCAGATATTGGCGGAACCTTCCACCATGGAATAGGTGGGGGCATCCCTGTAATACCGGGCAACCGGGTATTCGGTAGAGTATCCGTAGGCGCCCAGGATTCTCATGGCATAGTTGGAAGCCTTGGTGGCAATTTCACCGGCCAGGTATTTGGCCAGGGCCACGGAGAGGCCGTTGTTCAGTTCTCCCTGGTCCTTTTCCCAGGCCGCCTTGTAGGTTACCAGACGGGCGGCTTCGATCTCAGCCGTCATCTGGGCGATCATGTCCTGGTTCATCTGGAATTCACCTATTTTTTTACCGAACTGTTTTCTTTCATTGCAGTATTTGGTGGCCACATCCAGGCAGGCCTGGGCAAGCCCAACGCCGCCGGCGGCAGCGGACAGTCTTGTCTGGTTCAGGGAGGAGAAAACGATTTTTGCGCCGTCTCCGGGTTTGCCCAGGATATTTTCCTTGGGTACTTTGACATTGTCCAGGAAAACCTCGCCGGTTGGGGAGGAATGAGACCCCAGCTTGTCCAGGCCGGAAGTCTTGATGCCGGCAAAATTTTTGGGCTCGATGACAAAGGCGGAAAGCCCCTTTGATCCGGCAGCCTTGTCTGTGTAGGCATAGCAGATCAGGACATCGGCCACGTTGGCATTGGAGATCCAGGTCTTGGAACCGTTCAGGAGCCAGTGATCTCCCTTGTCTTCCGCTGTTGTGGCCATGGCCATGACATCGGAACCGGCATCGGATTCCGTGATGCCGAAACCGCCGATATATTCTGCTGTGCAGAGCTTCTGGACATATTTTTTCTTGGTTTCTTCATTCCCGTATCTGAAAATGGTATAGGCGCAGCCCAGAACCTGCATATTGACCTGGACCCGCAGAGATGAAGAGACCTTTGCCAGCTCTTCGGTCACGATCATGGCGGCCACAAAGCCCATATTTTCTCCGCCGTATTCCTCGGGAATGACAGTACCGAAAAATCCCAGTTCTCCCAGGGGTCTCATGACCTCTTTGATGGGCAGGTAATGTTTGTTATCCCATTCATCGGCAAAGGGTTCGATCTGTTTTTTTGCAAAATTCCTGATTTCTTTCTGGAGCATCTGAAGCTCTTTTGATAATTGAAAATCCATTGTTCCTCCTAAACGGTTAAAATTTGTCGGCGCTTAATCCCATGGCTTTTGAAAAGGATGTTGCAGCCTCGGTCAGTGTATGAATACAATTGGAAAGATGATCCTCCTGTTTGAACCTGATTTCAGGGATGGCAAGGCTCAAACTTGCCAGGATCAGTCCTTTATAGTTAAAAACAGGGGCGCTGAGTGAACCGAGCCCCGGGGTTCTTTCTCCAAGGCTCAGGGCATAGCCCTGCTTTTTAATTTTTTTAAGCTCCTTGATCAGTTTATCCTGCCGGACAATGGTGTGTTTTGTCATGGGCTCGAATTCCGTGGTCTTGAGATAAGCGGTTTTATACTCTTCTCCGGAAAAGGCTAGAAGGCATTTGGCCGAGGCCCCGGCATAAAGGGGGGACTGGTTGCCGATGGGCATGCCGGCCTTGAGAACCTTGGGGGATTCAATGGTATCAATACAGATCCTCATATTTCCTTCGATAATATTCAGATGAACGGTTTCAAGGGTGGCGCCTGCCACTTCCTCCATGAATCTCCGTCCCATGCGGGAAAGGTTGTTGGAGCTGTTCAGGTTTTCGAGGAACCGGTAAAAAACCGTACCCACAAAATACTGGCGGGTCAGAGGGTCCTGCCGGACAAATTCATAGGATTTCAGCACCTGAAGGATTCTCTGGACCGTGGCCGGGCTGAACCCCAGGGAGGTGCTCAGCTCCCGGATTCCCCAGGAAGGCTTGATGTCCTGGAATTTCAGCATAATTTCCAGGGCTTTTTCTATGGCATTGGGCCTTTTGATGTCTTTGGGCATGGTTTGGCTTTCCTCAGGCCGGGATCAATGATTCGGGGTCGTTCCTTTTTAAGGTCATCGGCATAATTGTTCTATATTTCAAAACGTTGTTTCATAATATGATTGTCACCTAAACAAAAATCTGATAGGGTTGTCAAGAAAAAAGTTAGATTATAGCTGAAAAATAGCTTGACAAAGAGGGGGATTTATTTCAAGTTTAGATGTTTAAAAAGGATCAGACAAACATGAATCATGTTAGGTCCTGCAGAGAGCCTTTTAGGACCCTGCTCTCTGCAAGAAATGACTATTTTGGCGTGACAGGGAAGATATGCTAATCAATGACGGCAAGGACCTGTTTGGTCGCAACTTTGTCCCCCACAGCGACCCGGATTTCCGTTATCTTGCCGGAATTGGCGGCCATAATGGGGTTTTCCATTTTCATGGCCTCAAGAACCAGGATCTCCTGGCCATCGGCAACGGTATCGCCTGGTTTTACATGGACCTGGAAAATGGTTCCGGGCATTGGGGCTAAGATCTCAGTGCTCATGTTCATCTCCTTTGTTCGGTATGGATGGGATTCTTTCCCTCGGTCTATACTTAAAGAACAGGCTAAAGTCAAGTGTTGGGCAAAAGGGATGGGATGCCGGAAATTTTGAGTGCTATAATGTTGGAAACTCGAGTATAACACATGATCGGATTTTCTTTTTAAAGGGAACGGATCGGAAAATGATAATTAATAATGACCGGGAGTAAAGAATGAGACAATATTTTGAACACATGGCGGAATTTGGAACGGAACTCAATAAAGGGCAACTGCTAAGCTCGGAAGCAAATGTGAAAAGTATCCTGGAAGTTGAGGCCGGGATTGACGCTGAAGTTGAAAAAGTAAAAAATGCAGGTCTTCCCACGGAAAAAATTAATCAAAGGGGAGAGATGACGGTCTGGCAGCGGCTGGATTACCTGGTTGATCCGGGCACCTGGATTCCCCTTCATACCATTTTCAACCCTGAAGACAATGAAGAAGGCACCACCAACGTCATTGACGGCCTGGCGCAGATTTCCGGAAAATGGTGCGTGGTGGCCGGGTTTGACAACAAGGTCATGGCCGGCGCCTGGATCCCGGGACAGCCGGAGAATATTTTCAGAGCCACCAATTTGTCCAAACGCCTGAACATTCCCCTGGTCTGGCTGGTCAACTGCAGCGGGGTCAAGCTGACCGAGCAGGAAAAATTCTATGCCAACCGGAGGGGCAGCGGCACCACCTTCTACCGCCATGCCGAACTGGAACAGATGGGCATCCCGGTTCTGGCCGGTATCTACGGCACCAACCCGGCCGGCGGCGGATACCAGGGCATCAGCCCCACCATCCTCTTTGCCCACAAGAACTGCAATATTGCCGTGGGCGGCGGAGGCATCCTGAGCGGGATGTCCCCCAAGGGCTATTTTGACTTGGAAGGCGCGGAACAGCTCATTGCCAACGCCAAACAGTACAAGGAAAAACCCCCCGGATCAGTAGACATCCATTACAATGAAACCGGGTTTTTCAGATATGTCTATGAAGAAGAAACCGGGGTCCTGGACGGGCTCAAGGATTATATGAAGGACATGCCGGCCTATAACCCCAAATTTTTCAGGGTGGCCCAGCCTGCGGAACCCAGATTTTCATCGGAAGATCTTTACCGCCTCATGCCCTTTAACCAGAAACAGATCTATAATTTCAGGGAAATCATTGCCCGTTTGGTGGACGGCTCCGAACACATGGAATTCAGGCCTGAATACGGCCCGGAAATCTATACCGGCCTTGTCAAGATAGACGGGTTCCTCGTGGGCATGATCGGCAACAACCAGGGCTGGCTGGGTGAAAATTATCCCGAATACGCCGATTACGGCGGCATCGGTGGAAAACTCTACCGCCAGGGCCTCATCAAGATGAATGAATTTGTCACCCTCTGCGGCCGTGACCGGATTCCTTTGATCTGGTTCCAGGATACTTCCGGCATCGATGTGGGGGATATTGCGGAAAAAGCGGAACTCCTGGGCCTGGGCCAGTCCCTCATCTATTCCATCCAGCAGACCGACGTACCCATGATCCTGGTCACCTTACGAAAGGGAACGGCAGCGGCCCATTATGTCATGGGCGGGCCCACGGCCAACCGTCACAATGCCTTTACCCTGGGCATCGCCACCACGGAAATCTATGTGATGCACGGTGAAACCGCAGCAGCCGCCAGCTTCTCCAGACGGCTGGTCAAGGAAAAGGATGCCGGGCGCCCCCTGGAACCCATTATCGAGAAAATGAACGAGCAGGCCAAGCAATACTATGACAATTCAAGACCGGCCTATTGTGCAAAATACGGCATGGTGGATGAAGTCGTAAAAATGAACAAATTGCGTGATTATCTGAAGGCCTTTGCCGGCGCCTGCTACCAGAACCCGAAATCCATCTGCCCCCAGCATCATTTGATTACCCCGAGAGTGATCAGGGGATAGGATAGTATCACCAAACTTTATATTTCAGGAGGCCCATATGGCAGACCCTAAATTTTTAAAAATTTCAAAAGATGAACAGGTGGTCAGGATCACCCTGGACCGGCCCAAGCACAATGTCCTGGACATCCCCATGATGATGGAACTTAATGCAGAGCTTGAAAAGATTGCCGCAGACAAGGACCTGAAATGCGTGGTGATCACGGGCGAAGGCAAAAGTTTCTGCGCCGGCGTGGAAGTGGGGGATCACAAACCCGACAACGTGGACATGATGGTGGCCACCTTTAACCGGATCTTTGAACTCATCAACATGATCGATATTCCGGTCATTGCAGCGGTCAACGGGGCCTGCCTCGGCGGCGGCATGGAACTGGCCATAGCCTGTGATATTGTCATGGCCTCGGAAAAAGCTGTTTTCGGCCAGCCTGAAATCAAACTGGGATTTTTCCCGCCCTATGCGGCCCTGCGCCTGCCGGAACTGGTGGGCGTGGCCAAAGCCATTGAAATCGTGACCACGGGCCGGAATTATTCGGCCCAACAGTCCAAAGACCTTGGTTTTGTGACACAGGTGGCCTCGGTGGAAGAATTTGCAGGAGCCGTGGAAAATACCGTTCAGCAGATTACCATGGCCAGTCCCCTCATCATCCGGCTCAATAAACGGGCCGTGAAACGCCATATCGGAACCAGCTTTTTCCAGGGCGTGGATCTGGTCAGCAACTATTTTCTGAAAACCTTGATGAAAACCGAAGATACCCTTGAGGGCATCGCCAGTTTCGAGGAAAGAAGAAAACCTGTCTGGAAAAACAGGTAAGTCAAAAAATCACTCCGATTCCCCGGGGCAGGGGTTTATCAGCTCCCCTGTCCCGGGTTTTTCCTGATCATTCAATATATAAGGAGACGGCCATGGCGGAAAAACAGGCACTGCTCATCATTGATATGGTCAAAGACTATTTCAGGGAGGACCAGCCCTATCCCATCACCCCCCTGGCCCGAAAGCTCATCCCCCCCATCAACACCCTGATTGCGGAATTCCGCAAAAAAAATCTTCCCGTTATTTTTTCCACGGATTCCTTTAAGAAAGATGATTTTATTTTCAAAGGCCGCATGCACCCCCATGCCATCCAGGGCACGGAAGGGGCAAAAGTGGTGGAAGACCTGGACATGGCACCCCAGGACCTCTGGCTGCCCAAACCAAGGTTTTCAGCCTTTTTCAATACCGGCCTTGAAACCGTTCTCAAGGACCAGAACGTCACCCTTTGCGCCGTGGCCGGCATCGCCACCAGTTTTTGCGTCCTCACCACAGCCATGGACAGCCTCTGCCATGATTTCAAAACCGTGATACTGGAAGACTGCTCCACCGCCTTTTCCGAACAGGCCCACACCCAGTGCCTGGATCTTTACCGGAAAAACCCCCTCTACCCCCTGTTCCGGATTATGACATCCCAGGAATTGATCCTGGAATTGTAGGCAGGATAGAGATCTCATTCTATCCGGTCTGCCCACTTCAGCATCCGGATCAATTTGTTTTGACAGGCGGTAATGGAATTGATAGAGGTAGGGAGGCGTCGTTGTTTTAGCTATACCTGATAGTAAATGGTTCGACGGACATTGAAATGAAGCGATGGGTTCGGCCACTAACGGAAGAAGTTGTACTTCGGGATTTCCCGATTCGGAGCCGTACGGCCGGGTGGTTCTTCCGTATCAACGAGGTCAGCATGGGCGTCTACAAGGTTGAGGGAACCGACGTGTGGGGACGAACGGTAGCTCGCACCGGCACTGATCCCGATAAGTTGCTCGTCGAGTGCGAGAAGGATGCGGGTGGAATCCCAGCGCCAGGAGAAGAAACTCATTGAGGCGGCTGCCGTCGAACCAACAAGCCGTTGCAGCTGACAATCCCGCCGTAGAAAAATCGGAGTAACATCAACGAACCGCTCGTGCGGCGGGCTCGCCACTGAACGGCAGGGTGTTCGGCAGCGAGGGGCGAACCGATGCGGAAAGCGACATATCTGTATACACTGGGTAAATTCTAACGCTTTGCAGGATTGAATGTATGTCCAGTTCATTTGGAGTCGTCGAAGACAAGCTACGTGAAGCAGAGTTCTTTCTCGCTCAACTCCGCGGCACAAGCCGAGTGAGCTTCGAGGCAAATTGCTACTTCAGTGCGTTTGTTTCTGCTACTCGAAGCGTAACGTTCGCCATACAGGCAAGCCTGAAAGGTGTGCCCGGTTTTAAGGATTGGTACGAGAGCGCTCAGAAACAACTGAAAACCGACCCTCTGGCGCCGTTCTTCGTGGAGATCCGAAACGAAGTGGTGCACAAAGGGGGTAACCCGTTGAACCGTGTGTCTCTCGACCACCTTCGCGAAAATCTTGCTCGGCAACTCCATGGAGACCGTCGAGGTCACGTCCTCGTTCTCCCAGACGTTCAGCGACGGGATTCTACAGTCCTTGTTGACGCGGTGGAGGTATGCGAACAGTATTTCACGTCGCTCGTCTGGGTGGTCTACGACTGCTATTCGGTGTTCAAGACCGTAGTAGATCCTCGGTGGTATTTCACGG
>JAABTB010000093.1 GCA_011390085.1 Desulfobacula sp. | reverse complement strand
TTTCACCGGTGAAAAGCTTGACAATTCTTTTTTGTTTCGGGGCAATGACATCCATAAAGTCCAGGACTTCTTTATAAATCTCAGGGCTGTCCACCAGGATTTCATTGACATCGGATGTGAAATAATCCCGAAGCGATCTGACCGCTAGAGTCTGTTCTCTGTAAAGAAGGGAAGGGGCGACGTTGTTAACGGCTTCCTTGTCAATATTTTTCCAGACCCGCATCAGGTATTTCAAATCTGCCATAAACATGGTTTTGGTGGTGTTTTTTCCGGCGGTCCGGACGATCATTCCAAACCCAGTGGGGATTTCCATCTTTTTGATGATGCCAAGGAGCCTTTTTCTTTCTTCTTCGTCCGTGATTTTTCGGGACACTCCTTTTGTATCGGTTCCCGGCATCAGAACCGACAATCTTCCGGGAAGGGAAATAAAGGTAGTCAACATGGCCCCTTTCTGATTGATGGGATCTTTCGTGACCTGAACAATCAGTTCCTGACCCTTCCGGATAAGGTTAAAAAGGGCTTTTTCACCTTTTTCGACGTCCTGGAAATAATCCTTATGGATTTCATTTTTTTGAAGAAAACCGTTTTTTGCAGCTCCATAATCGACAAAAACAGCCTGAAGGCTGGGTTCAACCCGTGTTACAATCCCTTTGTAGATATTTCCCTGGGTTACCTCTTTGGCAGTTGTCTCAATGTGAAATTGTTCCAGCTTGTTATCGACCAGCGCAACAATCCGGTTTTCATCAGAATCTAAAGCATTGATCAGTATTTTCGTTGTCATTAATCCCGCTCTTAAGTCTTAATTTAATTTGTTTATATTACCTGCTTTTTAAAAATATTGAATTTTTAAGTAGTAAATTGGATGTATCAAGTCAAATTTTTTTATTTTCCTTTCAAGATATTTTTGAAGTAATCGCATTTTAATCCATTTCTTTTTGTTTTAGGATATCATAATAAGTGAGAATGCGTTCTGCATAATGAACCGACTCCCATCCCCGGGCGTATCCATTTCTGACCCTGGTATAATAACTTGGTTTTGATAATAAAGGCAGTGTCTTTTTCAAATTTATCCATTTTCCGGAATCAAGACCCATTTCTTCTGCAATTCGAACGGCATCGGATACATGGCCGTAACCGATATTATAACTGGCCAGCGCAAAAGGAATTTTTTCGTGATCGTCGTCAATGTGTTCGAATTTTTTGATCATTTTATCAAAATATCGGATCCCGGCCTTTATACTTTCAGTAGGGTTCAACATATTGGAAAGTCCCATTTCTTCGGCTGTGGTCAGTGTGACCTGCATCAGTCCCTTGACATTATTTAAACTGACGGCTTCCGGATCAAATTGCGATTCCTGGTAAACGATGGCCGCCATCAGTTTCCAGTCAAGCCCGTATTTCTCCGCTTCTTTATGGATTAAAGCTTTATATTCCGGCAACCTTGTCTCAATTCGCTGATGAAATTTTTTAAGGTCAAAAGGATCTGAATTATAGATATTGGAAAAATATTTATCGGTAATTCTTTTCATGAGTCCGGTTTGAACGGCATGTAAAAAGAATTTATTCACCTGTTCCAGCATGTCCGGGTCGTTTTTACTGACAGCCCAGGCAAGGGATTCCTTTTCCCGGATGGGGATTCCGATCCGGATATCAGGGTAGTATCTTTGGCTCATCAAGGCAATGGTATTTGCCGCTATGGTGTATTTGATTTCTCTGTCATGAACCATGCGGATCAATTCTTCTGCCGGCATATTCTGATACAGAATATAATTCAAAGGGATACCTGATGCCTTGATTTCATTGAGCCGGTGATGATAGGGGGTTCCCCGGTTGACATGCAGGGTGAGAAAGGCAAGGTCTTCAATCTTCTCCGGGCTGCTATCCTGTTGATGATGGATCACATGCTGCTGGATGGTCATATAAGGGATTGAAAAATTGACTTTTTCAATCCCTTCCCGGGTAATGACAAGGCCCGAGGCAATAAAATCCCCTTTTCCCTGTTCCAGGGCGGCGAACATATTATTCCAGCCCGGGGCCACAACATCCAGGTCAACATGGAGAAAATCTGCAAATGCAAGAGCCAGTTCATATTCAAATCCGGCGGGTTGACCATTGTAATAATAATAGGTATGGATTGAATTGTCCGTTATCAGCCTGAGAAACCCGGTCCGTTTAATTCTTTCAAGAGCGGTTAAGTCAGACCCAAGGTCCCGGTTGTGGATGAGGATGGAAAAAACCGTAAAAAGAAATAAAAGAAAAATAAGAATCAGTGGAATAAAATATGTATGATAAAATTTTTTCATCCCTATCCGTCTATATTTTCAATTGAAATAAGTTCCACCTGGTCCACATTCATATAAATCCGGGGTAGCTTTTTTCCGCGTTGCCCCCTCATACCGGAATAATCTTTCTGATTCCCCGGGCTTAGTCTGAGGGTATGCTTTCCGGAGCGTATTATAATATTGGTATGTTCCGGTAATACTTTAAGGAATTTCAGCAGTTCCGGAGTTGATGAAACCCTTTCCTTTTCCGGTATGGAAATGATCTTATTGCCCTGTCCTTTTTTCAGATACGGCAATTGGTTGAGAGAAAAAATCAAAAGCCGGCCTTTGTTTGTGAGCGCGAGGATATTGTCTTTTTCAAGGTCATGAATACCATCAGGAGCTAATAATTCATGGTTGTTTTTTAAACTCACAACAGCCTTACCATTTTTAAAATGGGTGAGCAGATCCTCAAATTTTACAATAAAACCATACCCATTGTTTGATCCTAACAGAAAATACTGATTGTTTTCAGCCGACAGCATATATTGGATATGGGCATTGGGCTGGATGGACAGATGTCCGGTCAAAGGTTCTCCATTCCCCCTGGCAGACGGGAGTGAATGGGGATAAAGCATATAGGCCCTGCCCATATTGTCTAAAAAAACGACAGGTTTATCATTCTTTGTCCGCAGGCATTCCAGAAGCGAATCCCCGGAAAGAAATTTAACCGACATGGGATTGATATCATGACCTTTTGCAGATCTGATCCATCCTTTTTTGGAAAGAATAACAGACACAGGCTCTACGTCCATGACATCCATCATTGAAAATTTTTCTGCTTCCTTTCTTTCCTTGAGGGGGGATCTCCTTTTATCTCCATATTCTTTGGCATCGGACCGGATTTCTTCTTTAATATAGTCTTTGAAAAATGTTTCATTGCCGAGGATAATTTCAAGGGATTTTTTTTGGGATTCAAGATCTTTTTTCTCAGCTTTCAGCCTGATTTCTTCAAGCCGGGCAAGCTGACGGAGCCGTATGTCAAGAATGGCCTGGGCTTGGGCCTCGGAAAGGGAGAAAATCTTGATCAGGTCTTTTTTCGGATGATCCGACGTCCGGATGATCCGAATCACTTCGTCGATATTTAGAAAAGCAATCAGAAGACCGTCTAAAATATGGAGGCGTTCATTGATTTTATTAAGCCTGAAATTTAATTTTTTCCGGACCGTGTCGGCTCTGAATTCAAGCCATTCGGTCAGGACTGTCAATAAATTTTTAACCTGGGGTTTGCCGTTGACCCCGATCATATTCATGTTGACGGGAAATGATTTTTCCAGGTCTGTGGTGGCAAACAAATGGTCGGTCAAAGCATTCAGATCGACGCGGCCGGACTTTGGAATAATAACAAGGCGGGTGGATTCTTCGTGATCGGATTCATCCCGGATATCACTGATCATGGGAAGTTTTTTGTCTTCCATCTGGGCGGCAATCTGTTCATAAATTTTTTCTGTCGAAGCATGGTGGGGAAGGGCGGTGAAAATGAGCTCGGAATTTTCCACATGATATCGGGCCCTCATTCTAATTCTGCCCATTCCGGACTGATACATGTCTAAAATTTCCTGAGCCGGGGTTATGATTTCCGCCTCGGTCGGAAAATCAGGGCCTTTGATGAATCGGCAGAGCTTTTCAACGCTTGATTCTTCATTGTCAATCAGATGAATCAAGGCATTGGCCACTTCACGCAGATTATGGGGGGGAATGCTGGTGGCCATACCCACGGCAATCCCGGTGGAACCGTTTAACAGGAGATTGGGGAGCCGGGCCGGAAGAAGGGAGGGTTCTTCAAGGGTTCCATCAAAATTGGGAACCCACTCCGTGGTTCCCTGATCCAGCTCCTGAAGGAGAATATCAGCGTATTTCGAGAGCTTGGATTCCGTATATCTCATGGCGGCAAAAGATTTGGGGTCATTCGGATCTCCAAAATTTCCCTGTCCGTCCACCAGGGGATATCTTAAAGAAAAAGGCTGAGCCATGAGGACCATGGCTTCATAACAGGCGGTATCCCCATGGGGGTGAAATTTACCCAGAACATCACCCACGGTTCTGGCGGATTTTTTGTGCTTGGCTGTGGACAATAGCCCCAATTGGCTCATGGAGAATATAATTCTTCTTTGAACCGGTTTTAGACCATCTCCGATATGGGGCAAAGCACGATCCAGAATAACATACATGGAATAATTCAGATACGCTTTGGCGGCAAAGTCCTGAAAGGGTATTTTTTCATAATCTTCAATTGCTGAGGGCAGAAGCTCTTTCATCATTTATTCAATCTCTTTGATATTACCGTTGGTTTCTATCCAGGCTTTTCTGTCTTTTATCCGTTTTTTCCCAAGAAGCATGTCCATGATATCCATTACATCCTTTAGTCCATCTTCCGGATCACTGTTTACGGACAACTGGACAAGTCTTCTCGAATCCGGAGAAAGGGTTGTTTCCTTAAGCTGAACCGGGTTCATCTCTCCTAAGCCTTTAAACCGTTGAATATTGATTTTTCCGTATTTCTTTTTGCGGGTAATCCGTTTGACGATATTGTTCTTCTCGGATTCGTCCAAAGCATAAAAGACTTCTTTTCCGGCATCAATCCGAAACAGGGGCGGCATGGCAACAAACACATGCCCCTGTTTTACGATTGGAGAAAAATGCTTTAGAAAAAGGGCGCATATTAAAGTTGCAATGTGCAACCCATCGGAATCTGCATCGGCAAGGATGCAGATCTTATGATATCTTAAATTTGAAATCTCTTCAGATCCCGGTGACACGCCAAGGACCTGTGAGATATCCCTGATTTCCCTGGACTCCGTGATTTCCGACGAATCCATATCCCAGGTGTTCAGAATTTTTCCCCGAAGGGGCATGATGGCCTGAAAACGCCTGTCTCGTGCCTGTTTAGCCGACCCGCCGGCGGAATCTCCTTCAACAAAGAACAATTCCCGCCGGCGCTGGTCCATGCTGGTGCAGTCAGACAATTTGGCAGGAAGGGTAATGCCGTTGTATGTTTTTTTCTTTGTGATCCGGGCTGCTTTTTTGATCCGGTTTTTCGCATTTTCAAGGGCAAGACCGGCAAGTTTTTCTCCTTCTTCAATATTTCGATTGAGCCATAGGGTGAACGCGTCCCTGATTTGTATATTGACCAGGTTGGCACAATGGCGGGATGATAGCCTTTCTTTGGTCTGGCCGGAAAACTGGGCATCGGAAAGCTTTACGGAAAGGATATAGGCGATATTGTCCCAGATATCTTCCGGGGCAAGATAAAGACCTTTGGGCAAAAGATTTCTAAACTTACAGAAATCTCTGACCGATTCCAGAAGCCCGGATCGAAATCCGTTCACATGGGTTCCCCCAAGTTTTGTGGGAATGAGATTTACATAGCTTTCCTGGGGATTCTGTCCTGATTCCAGGGCCCAGTTTACGGCAAAGGAAATTTGGATATCATCACCTTTAAGGTCTCCTGAAAAAGGTGAGGTTAAAATACATCGGCTGTCTTTAAAATATTCATTCAGATATTCATCAATTCCCTGGTCATATTTCCATATATTCTGTTCACCGGAGGCTTCGTCATAAAAGGTTGTGACAAGCCCCTTGCATAGAATGGCTTTTGATTTCAAAGCAGTTTGCAGGGCAATTTTTGAAAACAGGGGCCGGTCAAAATAGGACGCATCCGGATAAAAATGTAAAGAGGTTCCGGTTTCTTTTCCATCTGTTTGATGTAGAGCAGATAGCTCTTCTGTTTTAAGACCGTTTCGAAATCCGATATGATATTCCCGGCCATTGCGTTTGATTCGGATTGACAGATAAGAAGACAAGGCGTTGACAACGGAAACGCCTACCCCGTGCAGACCTCCTGAATAGCTGTAATCTTTATTTGAAAATTTTGCGCCGGCATGAAGGGTGGACATGATGAGTTCCACTCCGGACACTTTTTCTTCAGGATGAATATCCACAGGCATTCCACGGCCGTTATCCGTCACCATAACGGAATTGTCCGCCTTTAAAACAACATCGATCCGATCGGCATAACCGGCAATGGCTTCGTCCACACTATTATCGATGACTTCAAAGGCCAGATGATCCGGGCTTGAAGTATCCGTATACATACCCGGCCTTCTTTTAACCGGGTCCAGGCCTTTTAAAATCTCAATGGATTCTGCAGTGTAAGTGTTTGTTAAGGGCTTGGGGTCTGTGTTCAGCTCAAATAATTTCATAAATCATCGTAGTGTGGTATATAGGTTCAATTAACATTAGAATAAATAAAAATATTCTTATATCATTTTTATTTTCAAATGTAAAAACGGGAAATGCATTCATTATGGAATCGGGCAAAAAGCATCACAATTATTCGGATATTATGATCAAATGGAATACTTTTTCCGAAGAAGAAAAAATCATGGCGATCCGGGATAGTGCTGAATTAGATCCTGAAATGGCTATAAACCCGGCTTTTTCCGGAATCACATCCTATCATTTTGCCGTAAGAAATGAAGCAAAAAAAGCGCTTGAACAGATTCGATCGCAAATTAATACTCTTTTGACTGATGTTGAAAATAAAGAACATTATCTCAAAGGAATGAAGGCTTCTGCATCGGTCTGCTACAGAATTTACGCACTGATAATGCCTGATATGCCCCAAAATGAAATAGGGTATTTTTTTAAGTTGCTCTTGGAGTTCCAAGGCAAAGGCCCTTATTTTGCTTATATGGTTCTTTATAAAGGCATCCTACGCCTCGATGCCATGGAACAAACCATGAATGGGGTTTCGGATTTCAGACGTCTGGCCCTGGTGGACCAGTATCTACAGGCGAGTCCCGGCATCAGGTTAAAGTTCGGGTTTTCATTTATCCGGATTTTAAGATCCATCAAACAAAGGGAGGCCGTTACCCAATTCTATGCCGGTCTTTTTGATCGGCAACAGGATGCAGACCCATTTTTGAATAATATATCTTCGGATCTTAGGGATCCGGATAAGATCCAGGGCATTGAGTTACAGTCTCAATCTCCTGAAGTAAAAATCAGGGGACTCAAAGCCCTTGCCATGCTATCTGCCAAGGTCTCTTCTGATCTGCTCGTTCACATTCTCACCACGGAAAATGTTCCTAAGGTCAGGTGGACTATCTATGAAATCATTGAAAATTCATCCATGGGTGTTTACGCCGAACTGTTCGATCCTGTATGGGAAATTTTTTATAAATGTGACAAAGAAGAGGCCGTTAAAGCATTCAAAGCGCTTGTCGTTTCGGGAAAGCTTCCTTTATACACCTTGCTTGAAATGGTGAGGAAGGGCTTTCCCTCGCTGATGCCTATGATCTATAATGAGATTTCAAAATTATCCAGGATTTCATTTTTTATGATTCAGGATATTGCCCTGAATAAAGAACAATATCTGGACACCAATGTTGATGTAA